>JAGWXQ010000063.1 GCA_018969805.1 Paenibacillaceae bacterium
GAGCAGATATGGAAAGAAGTAAGGCAACGTGGCTTCAGAAACGAATTGTTCGCTTCGCTCAACCAAGTAATCGATAGGCTGTGCGATGTACTTACTTCTTTATCTAAAGAAACAATTAAAAGCATCACAGGAAGAAGATGGATAACTGAGTGCTTTTAACTGGATTTTAGTATAAACCCGTACGTACATACTGCACATTGGTTGCGCATGAACCTGGCACAAAAATGCGAAAAAAATTTTTCTTGATCGCATTTTTACAAAATAATATTCCAGTATCGGCCATAATCACCATCATTGTTCATCATCTACATCTTTCAGAAGCTCCCTTCTCGTGCTACAAACGGAAATAATTTTCAGTAATGGCTTTGTGTATTTGTCACAAAGACAAAAAAAATGTATCCTACACTCATCCGTCTTTCGATCCATCCATCCTTTTTCCAAATTCGCTTGATGCTCCTGCCCAAATGCACCTTCTGTAGCTATCCTTTCACTAGGGGATTCGTGTGCTGTGCAACGGAGATTTCTCTGATTTTTACTTCATCTTTGGAAATTGTTCCTGTATTTGTTGCTTTTCATGTGACGCATCGGTGCGCGATATGTTGCGTTGGTGCTTACCTTAATCTTACCCGCACATCACACAAAAGAAAGAGGTGCCTTGTGATACCGTATGCATCGTGGCGGTTGCGCCACCAGTATGCGACATTACCACCATATTTTTATGCTGCAGTGTGCGCTGCACCTGTATGCGCTCCGCGATGGGTGTTGTTTAATGACGAGTTGGCTGTGGATTTGGGACTTGACCCGACGTCGTTTCGCGAAGAAGCGTTGCCTCTATTTGCGGGCAATGCCTGCTTGGTCGGCAGTCGTCCTTTGGCACAAGCGTATGCGGGGCATCAGTTTGGACATTTTGCCATTCTCGGCGATGGTCGGGCGTTGTTGCTTGGCGAGCACACGCTTCCTTCTGGCGTGCTCGTCGATGTGCATCTGAAAGGTTCGGGGCGCACACCGTATTCCCGTGGTGGCGATGGTCGGGCTGTCATCGGCCCGATGGTGCGGGAGTATGTGATCAGTGAGGCGATGCATGCATTGGGCATTCCGACGACGCGCAGTTTGGCGGTCGTCGCTACGGGCGAGCTCGTGTACCGCGAAGCCCCTTTGCCTGGTGCGATTCTGACGCGCATCGCCTCTAGCCACATGCGCGTCGGGACGTTCCAGTTCGCCCGCCACCATGAAGATGCCGACGCCGTGCGTCGCTTGGCTGATTTTGCGATCGCACGCCACGACCCACATCTCTCAGAGGAGCCAGATCGGTACGCACTGTTTTTGCGCGCAGTTATCCAAAGACAAGCTGCATTGATTGCGCAGTGGCAAGCACTTGGATTTGTCCATGGAGTGATGAATACAGACAATATAACGATCAGCGGTCAAACGATCGATTACGGTCCGTGTGCGTTTCTGGATCGCTATGATCCCGACACAGTCTTTAGTTCGATCGATGCGTACGGGCGGTATGCATTTTGCAATCAACGAGACATCGGTCGTTGGAATGTGGCGCGGTTTGCCGAGTGTCTCCTTCCGCTGCTGCACGATCACCCGCAAACCGCACGTACGTACGCACAAGACGCGGTTGATGCGTATTCGTCCTCGTTTCAAGAGCATTGGCTGCGCCTGATGCGCCACAAGCTTGGCTTGTTCGATGAAGCAGATCCCGCGGACGCGCTGCTCATCGACCGTCTCTTGGAGTGGATGCACACCCATCGCGCCGACTACACAAATACGTTTGTCGCATTGACGACAGGGCACCACGATGCGCTGTGCACTTCCAAGCACGATGTTGCCTGGCACGCTGACTGGCAGCGCCGCGTGCACCGCCAAGCACGCCCGATGCAGTGGATCCAAGCGCGCATGCAGGAGATCAATCCTTGCATCATCCCGCGCAATCACTTTGTCCAAGAGGCGATCGATGCCGCAGAGAGCGGTGACATGGACAAAACACACCGCCTTCTCGCACTTCTGAAAAATCCGTATGCATACACGAAAGAACAGGAGGCGTATGCGGACGTGCCCGATCGGCCGTATCGGACATTTTGTGGCACGTAAGATGCCCGATCCGCTACACGCGCCTCTGATACGTCATGCGATGCCCTTCCTCCACACGACGGATGCGTCCTTGTCCGACCAGATGGTCGAGATGGGCGATCACCTCCCCCATGGCAAAACGCCACTGATGCAAGGTCAATGGTTTCGTAAACAGCTGCGTGCTGCACGCGTACGCATCCATCGGAGCATCAATCATCGCTTCGAGCCGCGCCAACCGCGCACGATGATGCGCCACGATCGCATCCACGCGGTCAGAAAACTGTGTAATCGCCCCCCGATGCCCCGGATGCGCACACAGCACATGGAATGTGCGCACGTGCATCAGCGCGTCCACATACGATTGGAGTGGGTCTGCTTCACCACCTGGGGACACCGACACATTGGGCGTGATGTCTGCAAGGACGTGGTCGCCACAAAACAGCACGCCCCTGCGTTCATCCCACAGCGCGATGTGTCCGCGCGCATGCCCTGGTGTGTCGATGACGACATACGCATCGTTTCCGAGCATGCACGTCTGCCCTGCATGCATCAGCTGCCAGCGCATCGGTAACGGACGCACGACATCGACAAACGACCGCATATGTGCCTGCATGTCCGCACTGCGCTCAGCAGGCCATCCATGTGCGAGAAAACGACGCACCCAGTCTGTACATACCGTCTCCGCATCGTCACCCCACATCGTTGTCAATTGCAATTGTGCATCGTGGTGTGCACGCACTGGGGCTCCTGTGCGTTGTTGGAGCCAGCCTGCACATCCCGCATGATCCGGATGATGGTGCGTCAGCACGATGCTGCGTACGTCCGACCATTCAAAGCCACATTGGGCACGCACCGCTTCCCACGTGCGTCGTGTCGCATCGTCGCCCATCCCCGTATCGACGATGTCCACACCATCGTTTCCGAAAAATACGTATGCATTTACCGTTTGTAACGGAAACGGTGCCGGCAAACACACGCGGATGCATCGCGGAAACACGTCTTGAATCGTTCGTGCATGCACGGTGCCGTGCCTTGTTTGCTCACCCATGTCCGTGCTCTTGCCGCACATGTGGAAACAACAACACATCGCGTATGGACGGAGCGTCCGTCAACAACATGACCAATCGATCCATCCCGATGCCTAAGCCCCCTGTCGGTGGCATGCCGTACGACAATGCCCGCAAAAAATCTTCATCCATCGCATGCGCCTCATCGTTTCCTTGCTCGCGCTCACGCAGTTGTGCTACAAAGCGCTCCCGCTGCTCGATCGGGTCATTGAGTTCACTAAATGCGTTCGCGTGCTCTCGTCCCACAATAAACAGTTCAAACCGATCGGTAAATCGCGCATCGTCTCTATTTTTTTTCGCCAGCGGGGAAATGGCCGTCGGATGTCCGTACACAAACGTGGGTTGCTGCAGCGTATGCTCGACGTGCGTCTCAAAAAACGCATTGAGCACGTGCCCGACTTCAAACGTCGGCTCAACGTGCACATGATGCGTTTTTGCCAAATTTCGCGCGTCTTCGTCCGTCATTGTTGCAAAAAAATCGACCCCCACAACATCGCGCACGATTTGTGCCATATGCACGCGGCGATACGGAGGGGCAAGATGCACATCACTCCCTTGGTACGTAATGTGTGTACTTCCCCGAACGTGCAGTGCGACATGCGCGATGAGCTCTTCCGTCAACGTCATCATATCGTGTACATCCGCGTACGCCTCATACAGCTCCAGCATCGTAAACTCCGGGTTGTGGCGCGTCGAAACGCCTTCATTGCGGTATACGCGGCCTATCTCGTACACTTTCTCCATCCCGCCTACGATGAGCCGCTTGAGATGGAGCTCGATCGCAATACGCATAAACATCGGCATGTCAAGGGCATGATGATGCGTCGCAAATGGGCGGGCAGCCGCTCCACCCGCAATCGCATGCAGCGTCGGTGTCTCGACTTCCAAAAAGCGACGCGCATCCAAAAAACGACGCGTCTCTTGAATGATGCGCGATCGCGACACAAACACATCATGCACTTCGCGGTTCATGATCAGATCGACATACCGCATGCGATGGCGCAATTCCACGTCCCGCAAACCATGGTATTTCTCTGGCAACGGATAGAGCGACTTCGTCAGCACTGTCAACGCCTGCACGCGTACAGAAAGCTCGCCCGTCTTCGTCTTAAACAGCACGCCACGCACGCCAATAATGTCGCCAATGTCCAGCAACAAAAACGCTTCGTACGTGTCCGCGCCGACATCATCAGCCCGCACATACACTTGTAGCCGTCCCGTTGCGTCTTGTACGTGGCAAAACGTCGCCTTACCCATCTGGCGTCGCTGCATGATGCGCCCTGCCAATGCCACGTGCACAGACAATTGTTCCAACGTTGCATGATCGGACTGTGCGTATTCTTGCATCACAATGGCACATTGATGCGTTTTTTCAAACCGTGCACCAAATGGATCGATCCCTCGTTCGCGCAGCATGTTTAGCTTTTCTTTGCGAATGGCTAAAAGCTCGCTGTCCCCTCCGTCATCTTTTACACTCATCACGCCATCGCCTCCTTTTGCGTTTTGACCCACCAGCATCGTCCTTCAAAAAATATTTGGTACGTTCACGAAAACTGTGCGCAACGACACGTGCACAAAAACAGGCGCGATCGATGCAAGCCCCGATGCGCCTCTCCCTGCGACAATGCAGACAATGCGATTCAGCGCGCATAGCCTCACTTCTTTGAAATATCAATAATACGGTACTGAATGACTCCCGCTGGGACAGAAACATCGACGACTTGCCCTTTTTGTTTTCCGAGAATTGCTCTTCCCACTGGGCTTTCATTTGAAATTTTGTTTTGCAGCGGGTCCGACTCTGCAGTTCCGACGATTGTGTATTGCATTGTTTCGGCAAGCTCCATATCTTCGAGTATGACCGTCGAGCCGATGCTCACTGTGCTCGTATCGACATCGTCTTCGTTGATAATGCGGGCATTGCGCAGCATCTTCTCTAATGTAATAATTCTGCCCTCAATAAACGCCTGCTCATTTTTTGCATCTTCATATTCTGAATTTTCACTAATATCCCCATACCCAATCGCCACTTTGATCCGCTCTGCCACTTCGCGCCGCTTCACAGATTTTAAATGCTCAAGCTCATCTTCCAACTTCCGCAACCCATCCGTCGTCAGCAGTACTTCCCGATCCATCACGAGAACCCCCCACTCCATATTGTCCTACGCGCAAACCCCATCTTACTGTCACCGTACCGATTTTGTCAACTTACACCGCATATCGTTCTCCCTTTCAGACGATCCGAAAAAAAGATCTCGTCCAACACAAAATCACAAACAGCATGCGCACCCATATGTTCCGATCCCGCAACGATCCGTTTCAGACGTGCGCGTCCAAAACTGTTTACGCCGATCGTTTTTTTTGATAAAATACACCCCACAGGAGGTGCGCGATGGCTCGGCTCATCAATCGACCTGAGTATGTCACACAGCTTATCCAACACAAAGATGTCGATCTGATCAAGATCGTGACGGGCATCCGCCGATGTGGCAAATCGTCTTTGCTTGATTTGTTTCATCAGTATCTCAACGACACGGGCGTAGACGACTCCCATATTGTTCACATGAACCTGGAATCACTGCGTTATCGACATATTACAGACGAGTTTTCATTATATGACTATGTCCGCGAACGCATCCAAAATACCGGAAAAACGTACTTAATGTTCGACGAAATCCAGGCTGTAGCACATTGGGAAAAAGCGATTGAATCTTTCCGTATTGACTTTGATGTTGATATTTATATCACAGGTTCAAACGCCTACCTTCTTTCTACAGAGTTTTCTACGTTACTCTCTGGCCGAACCGTAGAAATACGTATGTTGCCCCTTTCATTCAAAGAGTTTCTTTCCTTCTACACGTTTGCGCCATCGGTATCGATCGATGAAAAATTCCAAAAATATGTCCAGTTTGGTGGCATGCACATCCTTAGAGAATACCACTTTCACGAAGCAAGAAGTCATCAAGCACTAGAGAGCATATACACAACAGTCGTCTTTCGCGATATACTCCAGCGCAACACCGGTGCGGATGCGGGTACGCTTCAAAAAATTGTGCTCTTTCTTTGCTCCACGATCGGAAGCATCACCTCACCAAACAACATCGGCAACAGTTTGTCTCACGAAGGAATGATTCAAAAAAACAAAGGACAACAGATTGCCTGTAAAACTGTGGAAAAATACATCTCCATGCTGCACAACGCATTTATTTTTTTCTCCGTAGGTCGATACGACATAAAAGGGAAACAAATCCTAAAAACACTCGGTAAAAATTACATTACTGATATGGGTTTTCGCAATATGCTCCTCGGTTATCGCGATGCCGATCGCGGGCATATTTTAAAAAATATCGTATACTTAGAACTCCTTCGCCGAGATTATCGTGTATGTATCGGTAAGGTAGGGGAAACAGAAGTCGATTTTGTGGCAGAAAAGCCCAATGACAAGCTGTACATCCAAGTGACAGAGAGCATGCAAACCCCAGAAATCCGCCAACGCGCATTGCGCCCCCTGCGCATGATCCCCGATCACTATGAAAAAATCGTCTTGTCGCTTGATAGAAACTTTATCAATTCGTATGACGGCATCCGGTCATTGAACCTGATTGATTGGTTGCTCAAATAAGCGATACCGAGCACAAAAAAACAGTTGTAAAAAAAAGAAACAAAATCTCATTTATACTCATTAAGGAGAACATCGCTCCGTCCTGCTGCTTTTCCCTCAACACACAAAACGGTTGTGTGGGCACCCCACAGTTCATACTACGGCTGGTTTCGCAAACTTATACAAAAATTTGTTAAATAAAACCGATTTTGCGCGCATATAATAGTCTTGCAATCTTATTTTTTTGATGTATACTAGAGTTACCCTGGTGGCGCCCCAGAGTTGTATCTCTATCATCTTTCTGTGAACAGCATTTTTTCCAAAACCCCATGAAAAGGAGTGTGCGCATATGAACATCTCAAACCGTCCAAAATTTCTCTCTATTGGATTCAAAACGATCATTTCTTCAGCACTATGTATCACTTGTATCGGATTTGGTGGTGCTGCTCTTGCGCAAACGTCAAGTAGTCTTACTCCAGTACAGAAAAAATTACAGGATAAATTTAATTCCGGATCATTTGACGTGAATAGTGATGGCAAGGTAAATGCCAGAGATGCCGCTCAATTACTCAGAGCAATTTCAAATCTTTCCGTAAGTGGCACCATAAGATCCCGTTATCAAGCCGGCGAGTTTGATTTGGATGGAAATGGGGTAACTGACGCGAAAGATGTAGAATACATCTTATCCAAAGCATCTGGCATCGATTTTTCTAACATGTGATGAAAAAAGAGAGAAAACTCGGTGACGGATAATTTGCGCGTATGCGACGAGCAAAAGTAAGGCGTGCGTCCTATGTACAAACAAAACGTTTATCACAAAGCATGACCATTTCACTGTATTTTTTGGTTTGTGTTGATGATATAATTTATATATTTTCTGCAAGGAGAAGACAAAAAGGGTCAACACAAATAATGGCCTATGGTGCTCGTCTTTGTTCCAACGAACAGTGGGTACAATGTCGTTTCTCTATCATTTTCCTAACAAAACTTTTGGCCACACCTGCACGAAAATATCAAACCCACAAAGGAAGACCACTGCGTGTGGCACTTGTCCATAAGTGAACCAGACAAGTGCCACACGAAGGAAATGCTCCTTGACTACATATCATTTTAAACAATCGAGTTGATCCAGTTATAAATCCTATAGCAGAAAATTAAAAATATTGTAACCCAAACTGTATGGAACAATTGATTTTTTGATTCTAGAA
>JAGWXQ010000064.1 GCA_018969805.1 Paenibacillaceae bacterium
ATTGGGAAAATTCAGACGTGCGCGAAGCAGTATACGACATGATCAACTGGTGGATCAAAAAAGGAATCGACGGCTTCAGAATCGATGCCATTTCTCACATAAAAAAAACAAAATATTTGCCCGATATCCCGAATCCAACTGGAGAAAAATTTGTTCCATCGTACATGCACCACATGAACGTACCCGGTATTACCGCGTATACGCGCGAATTGGACCGCCGCACGTTTTCGCGAAATTCCCAACTCATGACCGTAGGAGAAGCAAACGGCGTAAGCTCCTCGCAAGCGTATGAATGGGTCGGTGAAGGCATTGGAAAATTCAGCATGATTTTTCAGTTTGAAAGCAAGGGGCTATGGTCCGAATCAGACCAACGTCTCGATGTTTTGAAATTAAAGACGATCACGACAAAATGGCAAAAAGCGTGTGCACAATCGGGTTGGAATGCAAACTATATCGAAAACCACGACATGACACGCATCGTCTCCTCATGGGGGAATGACACAAAATTTTGGTATGAAAGCGCGACATCATTTGCTACAATGTACTTTTTGTTGCACGGAACACCGTTTATTTATCAAGGACAAGAAATCGGGATGACCAACGTCCGCTATGAAACGATCGATGAATACAATTGCGTCAATACGAAAAACATCTACGCTGAACACATCGCGCGTGGCGAATCGGAAAAAGACGTTATGGAGTTTATTTGGAAAAACAGCCGCGACAATACACGCACCCCAATGCAATGGGACGACAGTGCCCATGCCGGTTTTTCAACACACACGCCGTGGATCGGGATCAATCCAAACTACACAAAAATTAATGTCGCACAACAACAAAACGACCCGTCATCCATTTTGTCCTTCTACAAAAAATTGATTGCACTTCGGAAAAACTCCGACTTATTTGCGTACGGCACATACGACCTCATCCTCGAAAGAAATGAATCCATCTTCGGATACACCCGCACGTTCGGTGATGAAAAAGCACTCGTCATTTGCAACCTCACGCGCGAATACACGATATACCGCCAGCACAAAATTCGCCCCTCTCACGAACAACTCGTCCTGAGCAACTACAACGTACGCTACCACACAAACAAATCCGTCCTTGAACTGCACCCGTATGAAACGCGCGTCTACATCATCCACGCAAAAAAACGGTAACGCATCCAAATTCGTGCACACCGCCTTATGCTTCTGCGCACAAGGTGGTGTGCATATGTGTGCATGTAGGGAAATTTTTCTGCGGTTGTGTACGGCACTCAAGACGATCGATCAAAAATGATCCTTCTTGATGTTCCTGCCCATCCCCTTCTGAACACATTGTTCCCTAGGAGACAACAACAGCTTCCATCATGGCGCGCCAAACGCAGCACCACAATGAAAGCCATCGTATTTGTAGTTCCGTATTTCAAACCATCGATCCGTTTCACACATACGCTTTTTGCTTCATCAGCGCATCCCGCTCTCTGGATCGATGTTTTCAATAAGGATGCGTACTACATCATGCCATCCATGCCCATACCGCCCATACCGCCTCCACCAGGCAGCGGTTTGTCTTTCTCTGGCTTATCCGCAACGACTGCTTCTGTCGTCAAGAACATCGCCGCCACAGATGCTGCATTTTGCAACGCCGAGCGTGTTACTTTCGCAGGATCGACGATGCCCGCTTGAATCATATTGACCCACTCGCCTGTCGCAGCATTGAAGCCGATACCAATCGCTTCTTTTTTCAAACGCTCTACGACGACACTGCCTTCCAAACCTGCATTTGACGATATCGTGCGCACAGGCTCTTCCAAAGCACGAAGAATAAGGTTCACTCCCGTTAGCTCGTCGCCTTTTGCCTCTACAGCGTGTACCGCAGCAAAGACGTTCATTAATGCGACTCCCCCACCGGATACGATGCCTTCCTCTACAGCTGCCCGTGTAGAGTTCAACGCATCTTCTATGCGCAGTTTGCGCTCTTTCAATTCGGTTTCTGTAGCCGCACCGACTTTAATGACCGCTACTCCACCCGCAAGCTTGGCAAGACGCTCTTGGAGCTTCTCTTTGTCAAACTCCGATGTCGTCTCTTCCAATTGCGCTTTGATTTGTCCAATACGTGCATCGATATCGGATTTTTCACCCGCACCATCAACAACGATCGTATTTTCTTTGGAAACGCGTACTTGACGCGCCGAACCAAGCTGATCAATACGCGTTGATTTCAGTTCTAAACCAAGCTCTTCCGTAATTACTTGCGCACCCGTCAACGCAGCAATATCTTGCAGCATCGCCTTGCGTCTGTCACCAAAGCCTGGTGCTTTGACCGCGACACACGTAAACGTTCCACGCAATTTGTTGACAACGAGCGTCGCAAGTGCTTCACCTTCAACATCTTCGGCGATAATGAGCAACTGTTTCCCCGATTGCACAACTTTTTCCAATACTGGCAATATTTCTTGAATGTTTCCGATCTTTTTATCCGTGATCAAAATAAACGGATTGTCCAAACGCGCTTCCATTTTATCGGTATCCGTAATCATATACGGAGAAATGTACCCGCGATCAAACTGCATTCCTTCAACAACTTCTAATTCTGTCGTAAACCCTTTGGATTCTTCTACAGTAATGACACCGTCGTTTCCAACTTTTTCCATTGCATCGGCAATCAATTGTCCCACCGCATCGTCCCCAGAAGAAATCGCGGCAACTTGAGCAATCGATCCTCTGCCTTCTACTGGACGGGAAATCGCTTTCAATTCAGTAACCGCAGCAATGACCGCTTTTTCAATCCCTTTGCGAATCGCCATCGGGTTTGCACCCGCTGTCACATTTTTTAACCCTTCTCGAATCATCGCTTGTGCAAGAACGGTCGCTGTCGTTGTACCATCACCTGCGACATCATTTGTCTTTGTAGCAACTTCTTTTACAAGCTGTGCACCCATATTTTCAAATGCATCTTCTAACTCAATTTCTTTTGCAATCGTAACACCGTCGTTTGTGATCAATGGACTGCCAAACTTCTTCTCCAAAACAACGTTGCGCCCTTTTGGTCCAAGTGTCACTTTTACTGCATTTGCCAATGCATCGACACCACGCAACATGGCGCGGCGCGCTTCTTCGCTAAACTTAATTTCTTTTGCCATAACGTTCGTCGTCCCCTCCTCAAAAAATCCAACTCATCCCATTTGATGAGACCATATTAGCGAACCATCATCGTATCCATCGCTTAAGCAAGCACAGCAAGAATGTCACTCTCGCGCATAATCATTAATTCGCGCCCTTCAAACTTTACTTCCGTTCCCGCGTATTTTGAGAAAATTACGCGATCACCGACAGCAACATCCAATGGAACACGTACTCCGTCCTTTACCGCACCTGGTCCGACGGCAAGTACTTTGCCCTCTTGAGGTTTTTCTTTGGCGGTGTCTGGCAGTACGATGCCACTGGCAGTCGTTTCCTCACGCGCCACCGCTTCGATGACGACGCGATCGCCCAACGGTTTGATCATGGTGACAAGCACCCTCCTTAAAATAATGTTCCCCATTGTTAGCACTCATCGTCGTTGAGTGCTAACAGGTGACAAAGCGATTATACCTCTTTGGAACATCCATGACAAGTGCACGACCGATGTTCGAACCCATTTTTTTGTTTTTGCCGCAAAATTGAAAAAATCCGTATGCGACGCATTGCACGCACACAGGGCATCCCTATGCAGAAGCAGTAAGGGATGCCCTCTCTTTGTGCACACCGTTCGCGCACTTCTTATTCTCCTTCCCTTGAACACATATATCCAAGGGCGCTGTATGCGCCGAGGAAGCAAAAGGCGTTTATGGGAATCGGATACACGGTTTGACATACGGATTGGGTTTAGTCTGGCAGACGCTTGTCATTTGGCGCGTCTACACGCGTCGGCTCTTCGGAAGACGCATCGAACGATTCACGCGTGCCCTCTCGAAATGCACGCAGCGTGCGTCCGAATGCACGACCAAGCTCAGGTAACCGTTTCGGTCCAAACAAAATTAACGCCACAACGACGATCAACAATATGCCTACAGGTCCGATCGATTGCATGTGCGTCCCCTCCTCATGCATTGCGTTCTGTACATGCCGTTTGTGCTGCAACGTCCCACACACATTGTTCGGTCAATATATAATCCATCGGCACGTCGTGCCGCTCGGCAACAATCGCATCGACAAATTGCATGCCAAAAACAACCGCCACCAGTACCAACGCCCCACATGCGCGCGCTTCACGCCAATCATTCAACAAGCGATCATAGTACCCTTTTCCACTACCGACACGCACTCCTCGCGCATCAACAGCAACTGTCGGAACAAGCATGACCATTGGATGCGCAAGGCGCGGCATGGGCACTTCATTTGACACGTTGTGCTGCGTACAATACGGCCGCCAACGCATCGTCATACGCCCAATCCGATCTTCAATTTGCGGCACAGCAACACGGACACCTTCATGCACACACCACGTCTCAATCAACGAAACATCCGGTTCGCTTGTCGTAGGAACATACAACGCGACGTCGCGTACCCCGTTCATCCGATGGACGTGCCACACATAGTGTAAAAAAATGCCTGCCGAATACGCATCGCGATCGGTGTCAGACAACGCCGTCCTCTGCTTCTTCATCGTCTGTCGCACCAATGATTTGTCCCACATATATGGCACCGTTCCATCGCAATGTGGTCCGAATCGACCGTCCCACACGCAGCTCTTATTGAAACCATTGATAAAAACACAAATAGAGTGTACCACAAAACGCCCATAAAAACAACCAGGCACACATCGCACCTGGTCGGTTTGTATTTACCGTTTTGAAAACTGAGGCGCACGACGTGCACCTTTTAACCCATACTTTTTGCGCTCTTTCATCCGCGCATCACGTGTTAAAAAACCCGCATGCTTTAACGCTTGTCGATACGTCGGCTCCGCCTGAAGCAACGCCCGCGCAATGCCGTGCCGAATCGCCCCCGCTTGACCAGAAATACCGCCTCCGTGTGCCAACACAAGTACATCAAACTGCCGCAACGTATCTGTTACGTGCAACGGTTGCTTTACGATCAGCTTTAACGTCTCCAAGCCAAAATAATCGTCAATTGGCCGCGTGTTGATGATGATGTTTCCTTCACCCGGTACAAGCCGTACGCGCGCCACAGAATGTTTCCGACGCCCTGTTCCATAATATTGTACGTATGCCATGCACGTTCCCTCCGTTCCATCCAAATTATTGTTGTTCGCCTTGTTCCGTTTCAGATGCCACTTCTGGATGATCGCGGCGTACGAGCTGCACCGGACGCGTGGCAAGACAATGTACACCGTCGTATACGACCGGTTGTTGTGCTTCATGCGGATGGGTGTCTCCTGCATACACTTTGAGTTTTGTCTTCAACGCATTGCCAAGCTTCGTTTTTGGAAGCATCCCATACACGGCATGCTCAATCATGCGTACAGGTCGATGATCTCGCATTTGTTGTGCAGTTTTCACGCGCAATCCACTCATGTATCCCGAATGCGAATAATATTTTTTTTGCTGCAACTTCTTTCCTGTTAGCACAATTTTTCCTGCATTAATTACGATGACAAAATCGCCTGTATCGGTGTGCGGTGTGAAATGTGGCTTATGCTTTCCGCGCAGCAACATCGCGATTTCTGAGGATATTCTCCCAAGAGTCTTTCCCGCAGCATCGACAATCCACCAATCCCGCTGTACTTCATTCGTTTTTGCCATATACGTCGTTCGCACCCAAATGCCTCCTTCTCTTCGTCAAGTCCCCGCCTCATAAGCCACATCCCAGAGCATCAAACCATGGGGTGGTGCCGTCGGTCCCGCCCGCATACGATCGCGCGCCTCTATAATCTCAGTAATGTCCTCGACCGCACGAAGTTCACTGCCGATGTGCACGAGTGTACCGACAACAATGCGCACCATATTGTACAAAAATCCATTTCCTGTAAACGTACACTGAATCGTACGTCCTATCCCATCAGCCGACACTGCAGCATCGACCGCAGCACGCATCACCTGCCGCACACGCGTACGTGTACCCGTACCTGCAGCGCAAAACGAAGAAAAATCGTGCTCACCAACGATCCGTTCCGCGGCCTCATTCATTGCTCGTTCATTGAGTCGTCGAGAAATATGCCATTGCGTACGTGCGTGCACAGGGTCTGGAAACGGTGCGTTGTACAATGTGTACACATACGTTTTGTGCACTGCACTTTTCCGCGCGTGAAACGATTGTGTGACCGCAAACGCGTTCCACACGACAATATCGTTTGGCAAATGCGCATTGATCGCAGCACACCATCGGTCAATCGGCACACGGGAATTGACCGAACAATGAACAACTTGCTTTCGCGCATGCACTCCGGCATCTGTTCGTCCAGCACCACATATGCGCACGGCATCACCCGTCAGCCGCGCAATCGCTTCCTCCATCACCTGCTGCACCGTGCGCACGTGCGGTTGTGTTTGGAATCCATGGTACGCCGTTCCATCATACTTTACCCACAGTGCCAAATGCATTTACGCCTCAGCGCGATCGACAAGCTCTATAAACACCATTGGAGCCGCATCCCCACGACGCGGTCCCAGCTTAAGAATACGCGTATAACCGCCTTTTCTCGTCGCATATCGCACTGCAAGATCCGCAAACAACTTCTGAATGGCATCACGGCCTTCTTGCGCCAGCTCACGCCGGACAAAAGATGCCACTTGTCTCCGCGCGTGCAAATCTCCACGCTTTGCAAGCGTGATGAGCTTTTCTGCGATCGGTCGAATCGCTTTCGCTTTTGCTTCTGTAGTCTCGATGCGTTCATAAATAAACAAATCTGTCACCAAATCACGAAAGAGCGCTTTTCGTGCGCTTGAATCTCGCCCTACTTTTTTGTACGCTGTCATTTCTTTAACGCCTCCCCTCTTTCTAACTTTCTTTGCGCAACGACAAACCCAATAGTTCCAGCTTCTCCATGACTTCCTCCAACGACTTTCTGCCCAAATTTCGCACTTTCATCATGTCATCTTCTGATTTCGATGTGAGCTCGAACACCGTATGAATCGCTGCGCGCTTTAAACAATTGTACGATCGTACAGACAAATCCAATTCTTCGATCGGCATATCCAGCAACCGCGCCTGTGCATCGTCTTCCCGATCGACCATCATATCGGATCCAATCCGATGTAAGTCCAACTCGATAAACAGGGCTAGATGCTCCGTCAAAATTTTTGCACTTAAGCTTACTGCTTCCTCAGGGCGTATCGTTCCGTCCGTCCACACTTCCAGCAATAGTTTGTCATAGTTCGTTACTTGTCCTACACGCGTGTTTTCTACAACATAATTTACTCGTGAAATCGGTGAATAAATTGAGTCAACAGGGATAAAGCCGATCACTTGCTGCTGTTGTTTGTTGCGATCCGCTTGGACGTATCCTCTGCCTTGCTGCACATAAATGCGCATACGCAGTGTTGCACCCTCGATAAGATGGGCGATGTGCATTTTTGGGGACATTATTTCGATATCACTATCTGCCATAATGTCCGCAGCAGTCACTGAGCACGGACCGTGCATATCAATTTCCATAATTTTCGGTTCGTCCGAATGTACGCGCAAAGCCAAACCTTTTAGGTTCAAAATAATTTCTGTTACATCTTCTAATACGCCTGGGATTGTTGAAAACTCGTGCAACACCCCTTCGATGTGCACACCGGTAACCGCAGCACCCGGTAAAGAAGACAACAAGATGCGCCGCATCGAATTGCCCAAAGTTGTTCCATATCCGCGTTCGAGTGGTTCGATGACAAACCGCCCATACTTTCCATCTTCATGTACTTTTACCGTGTCGATTTTCGGTTTTTCAATTTCGATCATCGATGTTCCTCCCTTCATCATCGCCTTAACCTCAGCAAGCGTACGCGACA
>JAGWXQ010000065.1 GCA_018969805.1 Paenibacillaceae bacterium
TGACAGTAAACGCTCTAACTGCTTCGGATGCCATCATTATACCCATACAGTGCGAGTATTACGCGCTGGAGGGGCTTAGTCAGTTGCTCAGTACCGTACGGCTCGTTCAAAAACATCTCAATACATCATTGCGCATCGAAGGAGTGCTGTTGACGATGTTTGATGCGCGGACAAACTTGGGCATCCAAGTCGTCGAAGAAGTAAAAAAATATTTTCCGGAAAAAGTGTACAAAACGATTATTTCGCGTAATGTGCGGTTAAGTGAAGCGCCGAGCCACGGACAATCGGTGTTGTCATACGATCCGCGTTCGAAAGGTGCGGAAATGTATTTGGAGCTTGCAAAGGAGGTTGTGGCGCATGAGTAAAGCACTCGGACGGGGACTTGATGCACTTTTGCCCACGATGCAACCGACAGAACATGAAACGATCGTTGCACTTGAACTGGAGTCAATTCGACCGAATCCGTACCAACCACGAAAAACGTTCGATGAGCAAGAACTGGCTGATTTGACGCAGTCGATCGCAGAACACGGTGTCGTACAACCGATCATTGTGCGCGCAGTGCTCAAAGGGTATGAAATTGTTGCGGGAGAACGGCGCTGGAGGGCGTCGAAAATTGCGGAAAAAAAGACCATTCCGGCTGTGGTACGGACGATGACCGATCAACAAGTCATGGAAGTTGCGCTGATTGAAAACGTGCAACGGAGCGATTTGAATGCGGTAGAAACAGCAACAGCGTATGAGCAACTCATTGAGGCGTTTGGGTTAACGCAAGAACAACTCGCGGTGCGCGTCGGAAAGTCGCGATCGCATGTTGCAAATATGCTGCGGCTTTTGCGATTGCCGGAATCGTTGAAAACAAGCGTTGCCAAAGGAACGCTGACGATGGGCCACGTACGCGCATTGCTCGCTTTATCGGAGGAGGAAGCGATGGTTCGTATTGGGGAGCAAGCGGTGGCGTTGGGGTGGAGCGTGCGGCACATTGAACAGGCTGTCGCTGCACAGCACCGGACGCAGCGTGCGCAGCAACGCAAACAACCACGGCCTACGGCAAACCCGTTTATTGCTGATGTTGAGGGGCAATTGCGCAAACGGCTTCAGGCGCACGTGCGCATTCGTGGCACGGACGACAAAGGAAAAATTGAAATTTCTTATGCATCAGCACAACACTTGCAAACAGTATTGCAGGCACTGACAATTCAGTAAAATGACGGGGATGATCGGACGATGCAACGGGTGTATTTGGATCATGCGGCGACGTCGTGGCCAAAACCAAAAGCTGTCATCGATGCGGTCACGCAAGCGATGTGCGCGCCGTGGAGCAATGCTGGAAGAGGGACGCATGCGTTTTCCCGCGCCGCAGGGCGGGCGGTGTACCGCGCGCGTCAGGAAGTGGCGTCGTATTTTGGGACACAGACGGTGCACGATGTTCTATTTACAGCGAGTGCGACTGCAGCTGTAAACATGGTGCTGTTTGGTGCGATTGCGCCAGGAGATCACGTGCTGTGTACGATGGCGCAGCACAATGCGGTATGGCGGCCATTGGCAGTGCTCGCAGCACAACGCGCGGTTGCCGTCGATCATGTTCCAATGCCGCTTGATGGAACGTTTGAGCACGATGTATGGGCACGCATGATGCGTCCGCATACAAAATGGATCGTCGTAAACCATGCGTCCAACGTCCTTGGAACGATTGCGCCGCTCAAGGATATTGTTGCTTTTGCGCGTGCCCATGGAGTGCAGACGATTGTCGATGCTGCGCAAACGGTAGGGCACATTCCGATCGATGTCGCGACACTTGGTGTCGATGCGCTTGCATGGTCGGGACACAAAGCGCTCTGTGGACCTTTGGGCACAGGGGGTGTATGCGTTGCACCGACGTTGTCGTTTTCGCCACACATATTTGGGGGCACAGGCACGGCATCGGAGTCAGAACACCAGCCTCATGTGCGTCCGGACGGGTATGAAGCAGGGTCAGCCAACGTTCCTGCAATTGTGGGGCTTGGAACTGCAATTCGGTCGATGCGCGATTGTGACCGCACACGAGAACGACGGTGTATCGATGAAGCAGTGCGTCGTCTGAACCGATTGGCGGGCGCACGTGTACTCGGACCTCCAGCAGGGGTCGCCCGCGTGCCCCTCGTATCGTTTGTATGTCGAGACGTGGACAGTGCACACATCGCGCACGAACTCGATGCGAAATACGGCATCGCGGTTCGGGCAGGGTTGCATTGCGCCCCGTTGGCGCACAAGCAGGCACATACGCTGCAAGGAGGAGCGGTGCGGCTCAGTGTGGGTGTGACGACAACAGAAGAAGAGTTGGATTATGCGCTTGATGCGATCGTGCGCATTGTAGGTGGGCGATGATTTTGATTTGTTTTGACTCGACGCACCATGCAATCCACTGCGAAATGGTCCTTGATGATGCGGGGATTGAGAGTGACACACTTCCGACACCCAAAGCGATTGCGGCGGGATGTGCGCTGTCGATTGCAATCTCCGTACACGATGAGGGACGCGTCCGGACTATTTTAACGGACCAACGCGTGCACACTTTTGGATTGTTTTATCGCGATGGGGGCAGTTATGTACGTAGGGAGGACGGATGAGAAAAATAAGTGAAAAAATGCGTTGGGGCGCTTGCGCAACAATCGACTTTGTGGTATACTCAATAAAGTGTTTCTCATACGAATCCCATGCTGGACGCATAAACACAGGGCATCCTTATGCGGCGACGGATAAGGCGCATCGCCCGATTGTGTTTTTGGGACAATCGGATTCGTATCGTTCGAGGAAAGGTACCCAAGCGGTTCAAGGGGGTTGACTCGAAATCAACTAGACGTCGCAAGGCGTGCGTGGGTTCGAATCCCACCCTTTCCGCCAGAGAAAGCACGTAGTGCGCATTCGGGCTCCTTGCTCTGAGGCGCTTTTGTCGATGTGTGACAGAAGTGGTGTCCAGGGCCGATGTCCATAAGGAGGTGAAACTGTGCGCAATTATGAAGCGATGTACATCATTCGCTCGAACCTTGATGAGGAAGCGACCAAAGCGACGATGGAGAAGATGCACGCGATCATCGCGCGTGGTGGAACGGTGACAGACGTTACGATCATGGGAAAAAAGCGGCTCGCATACGAAATCGATGATTTTCGCGACGGCTTTTACGTACTCGTGCGTTTTGCTGGGGACGGCGCTGTTGTAAAAGAGCTCGATCGCGTATTTCGAATTACGGATGAGATTTTGCGCTTTTTGATCGTCGTTGACGAATCAGCCACAGCGTAGGGCGTTTTGTGGATCGGCTTGACGCATTCATCAAGGGAAGACGGCACGACAGGAAGCGGGATACACCGGTTTGATGTGCACCGCATGCGCATGGCGTACGCTCGTATTGAGAAGGAAGGCATCCTCTCCCCGCGTTCGTTTGTGCGTGCAGTTTGGCTGTGCCAGACTGTGGATGTCTTTGTACCGAGTAAGTACTCTTATGGGAGAAAGAGGGGTTCATCATGTTGAATCGTGTGGTGCTTGTTGGACGGTTGACGCGGGATCCAGAATTGCGGTATACCGCTGCGGGGATTGCAGTTGCGCAGTTTACGCTTGCTGTAGATCGATCGTATTCGAGCGCGCAAGGGGAAAAAGAGACGGACTTTATTCCGATCGTGGTGTGGAGACAGCTGGCTGAAAATTGTGCAAACTATTTGCGCAAAGGACGATTGGCTGCTGTGGAAGGAAAAATGCAAACAAGAAACTATGAAAATAACGAAGGGCGGAAAGTGTACGTCACGGAAGTCATAGCAGACAACGTCCGGTTTTTGGAATCCAGTCGCGATCGGGATGGGGCTTCGAATGACGCAGGTGGAGCGCGAGTGCCTCAAACAGCCGCGTATGCGGATCCGTTTGTCAATTCGGGAAAACCCGTAGATTTGTCCGAAGACGACTTACCGTTTTAAAGGGAAAAGGAAGGAAGGATTTGTATGTCGGATTTGTCCGGGGATCGTTTTGATCGACCAGAGCGTAAGTTTGCCCGCAAGCGGACAAACAAACGTCGGAAAGTATGTTTTTTTAAGGCAAATAAGGTCCAATTTATCGATTATAAAGATGTAGACATGTTGCGGAGATTTATTAGTGAACGCGGGAAGATTTTGCCACGAAGAGTGACAGGAACTTCGGCAAAATACCAACGTCCGCTCACTGTTGCGATCAAACGTGCGCGTCAAATGGCTTTGTTGCCGTATACGACAGAATAATATGTGTTTGTACTGGCCGTGCTCTGAACGTGGGGTGCGGTTTTTTCTTGTATGGACAATGATGCGACGAAGACTGAGGGTATGATGCGCGCACAAGGTGTATGGTTTGCAGCGTACGTCGTACTGTACATGGTGTGTGTTGCAGGATCGTACATTGGGCTTGCCGTAGTCATGCTCGTTGTGGGGGCGTGCGTAGTTGCACAGAAACCAAAGTCGTTTGTCGTGCTGTGGTTGCTGGCGGTGCCGTTAACGGAGGCGATCATCAACGGAAACATGTTGCGGTTTGTTGCCGTAGGTTTGTTTGTGATTGTGCCTGCGTGGCTGCTTGGAGAAGGTATTGCGCGACAGCGTCCGGCGCATTGGACGATTGGACATGTGTCCGCAGTGCTCGTCCTTATTCAGGCGTGTTGGTGGGGGACGTTTGGTGGCGTTGGACAATTGCGCAGCATGGTATACGATGGGGTTGCACGTATTTCGTTGATGTATGATCCAAATATCGTGCATAAGTATGCGGAAGTGTTCATGGATATGTCGCGCACAAAACTGCCAGCGTTGATGGTGTTTGTTGCGATCGGCGTTGTCGTGTTTGTGTATGGGTGCTTGCGCACGGTCAGTTCGTGGCTGACGGTGTCGGTGCCCCGTTTGTTGCCCGTAGTTGATTGGCGTTTGTCGCGTGCGTTTGTATGGGTGTTTGTTGCAGTCGTAGTGCTCGATATGTTCGTTTCCGATCCTCCTGTGGCGCTTTGGGAGTGGGTCGTCGTCAACGTGCTGTTGCTCGGGTTGGGTGGTTTTGCGGTTATTGGTTTTTCGTTTTTGGCATTTGTAGGGGATGTGTGGCGCATCAACGTGTTGCCATGGATCGTTTTGATCGGATTCGTATCCCATCCGACACCGCTAGCGATTGTTGTGATGAGCATGTTGGGGGTTATTGATACGACGTTTGCTGTGCGCCAAATGATCACACCTGCACAAAAAAAGTGAGGGATTCCAATGTCGTCGCGCAACGTATGGACGGATGTGTTTCACAAAGCACATGCGATCCACTTGCTGAGCATCGGTTTGTTGGGCGGTGCAGGTGTGCTTTGGTGGGTGCTGTCATCGATCGTGTACGGGTTTGTGCTTGGGGTGGCAATCGTCCTTGTCACAACTGCGTATGGGATACACATACGCTCGATGCGAAACATGCACGCGACAATCCAATCGATCAGCCATCGCGTAAAACGATTGTCGCATGAGGTGATTTCTGAACTTCCGATCGGCATTGTGCTCTATGATGAGGAACGGCGCATTGAGTGGCACAACCCGTGGATTGCTGCAGTCATGCACCGACCGACGCTTGTAGGGGCGGCACTGCAAGACATTTGTAAGACGACGAAGTGGAACAAATTGCGCGATGAAACGATTGTGATCGAATGCGCCCCGCATTCAGAACGAACCGTGCGCGTGCTGCACCACGTAGAAGAGCGGCTCGTGTATTTTTTTGATGTGACAGAATTCGCTGTATTGTCGAAAAAATATGAATCTGATCGACTGGCGATTGGGTTGCTCGCCATCGACAACATCGATGAAGTGATGCAAGGAATGGATGAACAACAAAAAAGCATGATGACCGCACAGGTGACGACAAAAATTACGGGATACGCTCAGAAACATCGATTGTATGCCCGGCGCATCGCTTCCGATAAGTATGTGTTTTTGTTGCGATCATCACAATTGCACATGCTGCAAGAACAAAAGTTTGATGTCCTTGATGATGTGCGTCTGGCTACGGCACAGCTGAAAATACCCATGACGGTCAGCATCGGGATCGCAGCAGGGCAAGACGACCTTATTGTGCTTGGTACCGCGGCGCAAGCAGCACTTGATCTCGCACTCGGTCGAGGCGGGGATCAAGTGGCCGTGAAAATTGGGGATCGGTACTCGTTTTATGGTGGACGCTCAGGCGCAGTGGAAAAACGATCAAAAATTCGTGCACGCGTCTTTGCGCATGCGATGCGTGATATGATTAAAGAAAGTGATCATGTGCTCATTATGGGGCATAAATTGCCGGACATGGATTGTGTAGGGTCGGCGATCGGGGTACTGCGCATGACCGATGCGTTGGAAGTTCCGGCTTCGATCGTCATGGAAGGGACAAACTCGGCGATCGCGCAGCTCATCGATGTCCTTGAGGAACACGAGACGATACGGGGTCGGATCGTGACACCTTCTGAAGCGCTGGAAATGATCACCCAACGCACACTTGTCGTCGTTGTCGATACGCACAAGGCGTCGCTGCTTGCCGAACCAAAATGTATGACGGTTGCAAAAAGAAAAATCATCATTGACCATCATCGCCGAAGTGAAGATGGTATCGAAGATGCGACGCTCGTATATATGGAACCGTACGCATCATCGGCAAGCGAGCTCGTTACGGAACTTCTCCCCTATGTTGCAGACGCATTTGAAGTTGGACGTATCGAGGCGACTGCGTTGCTCGCGGGCATCGTCATGGACACGAATCGATTTTCAGTGCGCACCGGAGCACGCACGTATGAGGCGGCGGCGTATTTGCGCAGAAGCGGCGCGGATTCGGCACTTGTGCAGTGCATGATGAAAGACAACATGACGGATTATTTGATTAAGGCAGACATTGTTCGTACGACAAAGCTCATTGACGACGAATTTGCCGTCGCGATCGTTCCAAAAGGACAGAGAGCGTCCGCTCTTTTGTGTGCGCAAGTTGCAGATACGTTGTTGGCGATGCAAGGTGTTCGGGCATCGTTTGTGATCTGGGATCGAAGTGATGGGCGTGTGCATATGAGCGCGCGGTCGCTGGGTGAAGTCAACGTACAAATGTTGATGGAAGCGTTTGGTGGAGGGGGGCATCTCACGCATGCAGCAGCACAAGTCGATCGACCGATCGAGGAAGTCGTTGCGCGATTGTACGTCGTCATCGGGCAACTTGATGCGTCAAAACTAGGGAGGGAACAAAAGTGAAGGTGATTTTGCTTGCAGATGTCCCGTCATTAGGAAAAAAAGGGGAAGTCAAAGATGTTGCGGACGGCTATGCGCGCAATTTTTTATTGCCCAAACAATGGGCGCAACCCGCATCACAAGCTGCGATGAACGCGCTCGAACAAAAGAAAAAAGCGGAACGGAACCGCGCCGATGCAGCGCGCGTAAATGCGCTCAAACGTGCTGAAACGATGCAACACCTCGTTTTGACGATACCATCAAAAGTTGGTGAACAAGGAAAATTGTTTGGTTCGATTACGACAAAACACGTAGCGGATGCGCTTGCAGCGCACGGGTTCACGATCGACAAACGCGACGTGCTTTTAGACGAAGCGATTCGATCTTTGGGGGAAACGACGGTGCGCATTAAGCTGCACCAAGATGTCTTTGCCCACGTGCGTGTGCGTGTAGAAAAAGCATGAACAACTTTGACGACCGTACGATCGATCGTACGCCACCGGCACATCAAGAAGCGGAGCAGGCGGTGCTCGGTGCAATCTTAATCGACACGACGATGATTGTGTCGATGATGGAACTGCTGCGACCGGAAGATTTTTATCGCGAAAGCCACAAGGTCATTTACGAGGCAATGATCGCGGTGGCGGCGACGCAACCGATCGACATCGTCACACTGGCGTCAAAATTGCACAATGCACAGCAGCTCGAACGCGTCGGGGGC
>JAGWXQ010000066.1 GCA_018969805.1 Paenibacillaceae bacterium
CGTACATGATCATGAAGCGATGCAGGCGCAACGCACAGCGCTTTTAGATGCGATTGGTGCAAAAGATGCAACGAAAGCAGCGGCTGCACTTGCAGCATTGCGCCAAACAGTGACGTCACACACAGCGCAGCTGGTGCAAATGGCAGAGACGCTGAAAAAAGTTTTGCCTGCAAATTAAGTGAATGGGATAAGGGCGCGCTTCACGAAGCGTGTCCTTTTGTGTGATACTGGGTTGGGGGTGATTTTGGTGCATCATATTTATTTGGTCGAAGATGAGCCACATCTGCATCGTGTACTTGCTGCATATTTGGAACAAGAAGGCTGGCGCGTTACGGTGTTTTCCACAGGCAGTGAAGCACAAGCGCGCGTGCGGGACAAACCGTCACTGTGGATATTGGACGTGATGCTTCCAGGTGTAGACGGCTTTGAACTTATCCGACAAATAAAAGCATGCGATGATGCAGTTCCCGTCATATTTATTTCTGCGCGGGATCAAGACCTGGATCGTGTGCTGGGACTCGAAATGGGAAGTGACGACTATTTGGCAAAACCGTTTTTGCCCCGAGAATTGGTCATTCGCACACGAAAACTGCTGGAGCGATGCTATGGTGTGGCAAAACCATCGGATGGAGCAAGTGTGTCGATCGGTCCGTATGCGATTTTGTTGCGCGAGCGCACAGTGCTTGAAGGGACAGATCGCATTGAGTTGACCTCGAAAGAGTTTGACTTGTTGTGTCATTTGGTCAAACATGTAGGGCACGCGTTTTCCCGGGACGACTTATTAAACCATGTGTGGGGTACGGAATATTTTGGCAGTGACCGTGTTGTGGACGATTTGGTGCGTCGTGTACGGAAAAAATTGCCCCACGTACCGATTGAGACGCTGTATGGGTTTGGATATCGGTTGGTGGAATTGTGAACCGTCTGTTGCACCGCTGGCCGTTGTGGATTCAAATTTGGCTCGTGTTTGTCGTGTTTGCACTGTTGTGCCTAACGATAACGATGATGCTTACTCCGCGGGTGTTGACGTCGTATTTTACCGATGAAGTATACGGACACATTACCCACGCACAGCAACAATTTATTGAAGAAATCGGGGCTCTTCCACCACAATCATTAGAGCGTGGAGATCGACGCGCGTTTGACGGACCACACGAAGCACGCTTAAGCTCGCGCACTGTACGGCATGTAGTGATCAATGCGGATGCGCCACGAATGAGAAGAGGTCTTGGTACGCGCGAAGTCGGCAAAGAGCAATGGGACATCATCGTACAGCAGGCGCGTGTACAAACTGCGATGCAACAAACGTATGCCCAGCAAGTGGACAAAGACACGTTGTTTTATGTCGTTGCGCGCATGGAAGGCAAGCGCGTATTTGTCGTATCGTACATGTGGAATACGTACTTGGATGGGCTCGTGCACACGCTGTATGAACGGTTGCTTGTTTTGTTTGTTACAGTATTGTTGTTGAGCATGATTCCTTCGATTTGGCTGGCGCGGTACGTATCGCGTCCACTTGCGGCACTCGCGCAATCGGTTATGCGCATCGCAGATCGGCATTGGCATGAACCGATCAATATTGCGCGTGGAGATGAGATCGGCCATTTGGCGATGTCGATCGATAAAATGCGGCAACGGCTCAAAGCGCAAGACGATGCCCAGCAACGCATGCTGCAGCACGTTTCGCACGAACTGAAAACACCGGTGATGATTATACAAAGTTATGCGCAGTCGATGCGCGACCATGTGTACCCGCAAGGAAGTGTCGATGGATCGATTGATGTGATCGCGCAAGAAGCAGAGCGACTGCAAAAACGTGTCCACGACTTGTTGTATATGACCCGATTGCAGTATTTGGCATACGAACCGATGCGCAAAACGCGTTTTGATCTGCACGCACTCATCCATACCGTGACAAAAAAGTTTCATGCACGGAGGACGGACATCGTGTGGAACACCGTTCTGGATGCGCCGAACATGGTCGAAGGGGATAAAGAACAATGGACTGTGGCGATTGAAAATGTGTTGGACAATGCAGTGCGATATGCCCAGACGTGCATCCGTGTGTCGTGGTGGCAGTGTGTCCTGTCGATTGAGAATGATGGTGTGCACTTGACACAGGAAGTGCAAGCGACGCTTTTTCATACGTTCGCCCATGGTGCGGATGGGCAATTTGGGCTTGGATTGGCGATCGCGATGCGCATCGCAGAAAGCCACGGTGTAGAACTTACGTGCGAAAACGTCGCTGGCGGCGTGGCTTTTCGCTTTGTGTGGGGGGGTTCGGTTTCGGAGTGACGAGGCGATGAAGAAGAAGCAATTGCCAAGCGTTGCACACAAACAGGGGCGCAGCCATCATGGCGATTGCGTAGACGTTATGTTGCCGCAACGCGGGGACAGCTTCCAGCAACGTCACTGCAATGAGCAAAAACAGGGACGGGATGATGGCGCGCGCGTGGGTC
The DNA here is from genome assembly GCA_018969805.1 of Paenibacillaceae bacterium. GTDB lineage: Bacteria > Bacillota > Bacilli > Paenibacillales > YIM-B00363 > REEB470. The sequence goes on from JAGWXQ010000066.1 coordinate 2,460, forward strand.
ATGCGCACTTTCCAATAGATGATGGGCACGGAGCACACGATGAGCAAGAGTGGCAAGACCGCAGCGCGCAAACCTTCTACAATCGATTGTGGCGAGGCGAAGGTGATCGTATACATACATGCAAGAACGGTCATGGCAACTTGTACGTATTGCCAGTTCTTCCGCAGCATCGCTTGTCCGATCATTTGGACGATTAAGTATGCAAAAAAGACCATGTGGCTAAACGCACCGAGCGTAGCACCGACGAGCACTGTTCCGAGCACATTGTACGATATTCCGTGCAACCATGATACGCGCGCGGATTCCAGCGGATCGATCGCAGTGATCGTGAGTCCGACCACACAGGCAACGAGCATTCCGAGCAGTATGGTCGTTCCGAACAAGAAAAACCATCGGCGCAAGTTCATCGGTGTTCCACCTCTTTGTCAAATGTGAACAAGGTATGGATGAAGATGGTGGATCTGTGGAGGGCGTATGCGTTTCGTGTATGGCCTGTGGCGTGCGGGTGTAATTTGGGCGTATACTGGATATTGTACCATAAAACGAAAGGCGGGTGCACGATGGAACGTTGGACAAAGTGGAGTTTACAAAATGGGATTGCGGTGGCCATTTTGTGTTTGCTCGTTATCGGGGCGGGGCTGTGGAGTGCGCAACGCATGAAAATGGAGACGTTTCCGGACGTGTCGTTGCCAGCGGTGTTTGTCACGGCGGTCTATGCAGGGGCGTCGACGCAGCAAATCGAGAGCGATGTCACGATACCGCTTGAGAAGACGCTTCTTGCGCTCGAAGATTATGAGAGCATCATCAGCACGTCGCGAGAAAATGCAGCCACGTTTTTTTTGCGGTATCCGTTTGGATACGACATGGACGGCGTGCAGCAAGCGATCGAGCAGGCGATCATCGATGCAAAACTGCCGGATGCCGTCGAAACAACGGTCGTGCCGACAAACCCGAACAATCAACCGGTATATGAAGTAGGCATAAGCGCACCATCGCGCACAGAAGCAGCGTTGGACACGTTGTTGAACGAACAGATCATTCCCGAGCTTAAAGACATCGATGGCGTATCGGAAGTGTATGTAGAAGGGGCAACACAACCGATTGTGCGGATGCGTGTCAAAGCAAATACAGGCATTCCTATTGCACTGCTCGTCCAAGGCATCCGTGATGCACAGTATGGCGTACCTTTGGGCACGATCACGGAAGGGGGGACGGGTGTTCCTGTACGGCTCGTTGGTGCGGTCGATTCGCGCGCTGCATTGGAATCACTTACGGTCACGGCAGCGGGGCAGCGCGTGCGGCTAAGTGATGTTGCGGTGTTTTCTACCGAAGATGTTGCGCCCATCGTTACGCGCATTAATGGCAAACCAGGGCGCATGCTGCGCATTACGAAAGAAACGGATGCGAATACGGTGGAAGTAGGTGAGGCGATCCAACGCGCGATCGAGGACGCATCTGCGGCGCACAATTTGGTGTACACGACGTTTGTGGACAACGCACAAGAAGTGTCCAAATCGGTGCGCGCGTTGCTTGCGGAAGGTGGATATGGGATATTGTTCACCATTTTGACAATATTTGTGTTTTTGCGCAACGTCCGTGCGACGCTGATCGCAATCGTCTCGCTTCCTCTTTCGATACTCGCGACGCTGATCGTGCTTGATGTGACGGGGAATACGCTGAACATTATGACACTTGGGGGCTTGGCGGTGTCCGTCGGGCGCATCGTCGATGACAGCATCGTCGTTATTGAAAACATGTACCGTTGGCGGCAGCTTCCAGAAAACAAAAACAAATCGTGTGCGTGGGTGAGTTTTGCCGCGACGAAGGAAGTGCTTGGACCGATCGCATCGTCTACGGTGGCGACCGTTGTCGTATTTTTACCGCTCGCATTTTTAAGTGGCATTTTGGGTCAGTTTTTTGCGCCGTTTGCGTTGACAGTCGGTGTGTCGATCGTCACGTCGCTCATTGTGGCAATGACGGTCATTCCTGTACTTGGAACATCGTTGTTGCGCAATATTGCGCACGTGGAGCGCGAGGGCTGGTTTGTCCGGTCGTATCGATCGATCGTCGTATGGAGTGTGCAGCACAAAGCGCTTGTATTTTCGACTGGGGTCGGATTGCTGATCGGGGCGTTGGCGTTGATTCCGTTGCTTGGCGTCACATTTTTGCCTTCGGGAGGAAAAGTGCTCGTACTCGCTTCGGCTGCGTTGCCACGGCAGGCGACCGACGAAGAAGCGATGCGCGTCGGGGAAGTATTTGAGACGTTGATGCGCAGCGATGCAGCCGTGCGCCATTCGATCGTCTCTGTGGATAAGGAGGCGCACGCGGTTCGCGCATCGATTGAATTGCACAAAAATGAAGATGTGGATGATTTTGGTGCGCGCTTTAAAACAAATGCAACGCCCCGCATTGTGGCGGTGAACGGGCAAGCGACGTTGCGCGTAACGAATCAATTGCAAAATGGGCCACCAACAAATGACCGTATCGACATCAAGCTGTATTCTGACAATGCGGAGTCGCTGCGCGAAGCTGCGCGGAGCGTACAGCAGACGCTTGAGCGCAACCCCTCTTTGCGCAACGTACAAAATAGCGTGCAAGATGTCATACCGCGACAAGACATCGTATTGCGCGAAAGTGCGAGGGCGCGCGGTGTGGAGCCGATCAGCGTGATGGGTGCGGTGGGTGACCGTTTGCGGGAACAAAAAGTGATGGACATCACGTGGGATGGTGTGCGGCGCACCGTGTATGCACAATCCGATGCGCCGTTGGACACTGTCGGAGCACTGGGGGCGGTGCCCATCCGCACATCGAGTGGGGTTATTCCGCTTCGTGATGTCGCTTTTGTGACCCAACAGACGGCCCCTGTGACGATTGAGCGGGAAAACGGACGTACCAATGTCGTCGTATCGGCGGACATCGCAGTGCGTGCAGGGGAAGATACGGTAGACGTATCCAATGCGGTCAAAGAAGAAGTGTTGGGATTGGCATTGCCTAAAAACGTGGAGCGGACAATCGGTGGAGGGTTTGAAGATATTTTTACGGGATTTGAATCGCTTGGCATTGCGATGGGGGTCGCGGTGGGATTGGTGTTTGTCGTGCTGACGGCGACGTTTGGGGGTGTGCTGGCGCCGTTTGTCGTTCTTACGACGCTTGCGTTTGTGCCGATTGGTGCGTTTGTTGCGTTGCTCGTGACGGGACAGCAGTTGTCGATGTCGGCCATGATTGGGTTGCTTATGCTCATCGGCATTGTCGTGACGAATGCGGTCGTGTTGTTGCAACGCATCGAAGAAAACCGCAAGACCGGCGTGCAGCTGCATGAGGCGGTCGTCGAGGCGGCGGTGACGCGGTTGCGTCCGATCGTTATGACGGCCATGGCGACGATTTGTGCGCTCATTCCGTTGGCGTTGTCTACGGCTGCGTCGGGCCTTATTTCAAAGACGCTGGCGATTACGGTCATTGGGGGGCTTCTTTCATCTACGCTTGTGACGCTCGTCTTCGTACCGGTGCTCTACGTTGCGATTGGACGGTGGAGGCGTTTTGTGGCACCGCTGGAGCAATGAGTGGGTGTGGTATCGGTCCGTTGACCGTGATACAATACGCGTATGATTTGATCACATCGTCGATGTGAGAATACGGGAAGGGGTTTTGTCATGAACCGAAATGCGTGGGCGTGTGTCGATGCGTCGATGCACGCGCGTGCGGTTACGGCGTTGCGCACACTGGCGATTGATGCGATTGAGCAAGCAAAATCCGGACATCCAGGGTTGCCGCTCGGTGCAGCACCGATGGCATATACGTTGTGGAGTGCGTTTATGCAGCACAGTCCAGAGCATCCGACATGGATCAACCGCGACCGGTTTGTACTTTCGGCAGGTCATGGATCGATGTTGTTGTATGGATTGTTGCACGTGTTTGGATACGCGGAGCCGACGATGGAGGACATCAAACGATTTCGACAGTGGCAATCGAAGACACCGGGCCATCCCGAATATCGGCATACCGTCGGTGTCGATGCGACGACAGGACCGCTCGGTCAAGGGCTTGCGATGGCAGTCGGGATGGCGATGGCTGAAGCGCATCTTGCGGCGGTGTACAACGAGCCACAGTTTCCGGTCATCGACCACAATACGTACGTACTGTGCGGGGACGGTGATTTGATGGAGGGCGTATCGAGCGAGGCGGCATCGCTTGCGGGCCATTTGCGGTTGCACAAGCTGATCGTGTTGTACGATTCCAACGACATTTCGTTAGACGGCGACTTGTCTTTGGCGTATTCAGAAAATGTGCGCATGCGCTTTCAGTCGTACGGTTGGGACGTTTTGCGCGTAGAAGACGGCAACGACGTATTTGCGATAGCGGATGCACTGCACCAGGCAAAACAGCACGACAAACCGACACTGATCGAAGTGAAGACGATTATCGGATACGGGGCACCGAATAAGCAAGGAAAAGGCGGGCATGCCGGACCACACGGATCACCGCTTGGTGAGATGGAAGCCGCACTGACGAAGCAGGCGTATGGATGGGACGAACCCGCGTTTACAGTTCCGGACGACGTACGGGAGCATTTTGCGATTGTGAGGCAAGAAGGCATTGCGCAAGCACAGCAGTGGCAACGCATGTTTGATGCGTATACGCAAGCGCATCCGCACAAAGCGGCGATGTGGCATGCGGCGATGGATGGAAGGAGCGACATCGATGCCCTTATCGGGCATGCACACGACACCGCACGTGCAACGCGTGCCAGCAGCGGGCACGCGTTGCAGACGATTGCCAAGAGCGTACCGCATGTGATCGGTGGATCGGCGGATTTGGAATCGTCATCGAATACGCATATGAACGGTGCAGGTATTTTTTCTGCTGCATCGTATGCGGGGCGCAACGTATACTTTGGTGTGCGGGAGTTTGCGATGGCGGCGGCACTCAATGGAATGGCGTTGCACGGATTGTTGCGCGTATATGGAGGAACGTTTCTCGTATTCGTGGATTACATGCGTCCTGCGATCCGTTTGGCGGCACTGATGAAACTGCCGGTGATCTACGTATTGACGCACGATTCGATTGCGGTTGGTGAAGATGGACCGACGCACGAACCGATCGAGCA
>JAGWXQ010000067.1 GCA_018969805.1 Paenibacillaceae bacterium
CGGCGCGTGTATGCACGTGCTGCTGCCACGCGTCGTCGATACGAAGAACAAATGCATCGTGGATGCGGACGTGTCTCATTTGCTTCTGCACACTCCTTTCATGACGGTAGCGTATCCGACGATGTCCCGATGCATGCGAACGGCGTGTGCGATGATGGCTTCATGGTGTACAATGATGATGGAGAGACGGGGGGAATCGCATGCAGTGGAGATTGCTTCGTACGGGAAAACAACCTCCGGCACGCAATATGGCACTGGATGAAGCGATGATGCACGCTGTCGGAGCGGGGCGCGTACCGCCGACGGTGCGGCTGTATGGATGGAATCCGAACACGCTGTCAATCGGGCGTTTTCAGCGCATAAGCGACATCGATCGGGATGCACTCGCACAAGACGGGTACGGGCTCGTGCGCCGTCCAAGTGGCGGACGCGCGGTGTGGCATGCGGACGAAGTGACGTATGCGATCGTCGTTCCGGAAGGAATGGACGGGGTCCCGACATCGGTCACCGCATCGTATCAATTGTGGAGTGAAGGAATTTGCGTGGCGCTCGTGCGGTGTGGATTGCCCGCGGCGCTCGCGCCCATCGGACCACGCGTGGCGCACGGAGATGCGCGAAGTGCGGGGTGTTTTGATGTGCCGTCGGCGTATGAAGTCGTCATCGCAGGGCGCAAAGTCGTCGGTAGCGCGCAATGGCGGCAACACGGAGCGATCTTGCAGCACGGATCAATATTGCTTTCGGTCGATGCAGTGGCGTGGGACCGGTATGTCGGTCATCGCAGTGCGCAAACTGCAATGCGCATGCAGGAGCGTGCCGTTGGGATCAACGACGAACGCCGTGCGCGCGCACTGCCACCACTGACTTGTGCGGATGTCGAATGGGCGCTCATCGATGGCTGGGGACAGACGCTCGGCGTGCAGTGGCGCACGGAAAACGTGACGGATTCGGAGTCAGAAATGGCACAAAAATTGATTTCACAAACGTATGCCAACGAAGCATGGACGTGCAAGAGGTGAGCGCGTTTCGACAAGGGTACGACAAAGCGGTATAATGGAACGATCATCCATGAGGGGAGTGCCGATCGCGCATGCCTACCGAGACGTTTGCCGCACCCAAGGGAGTGCGGACATCATTAGAAGGATTAAGTGAAAAAATTTTTTTAGACCGATACGCAAAAAAAAATGCAGATTTTACGAAGGCGTCGATCGGGGACACGGTGCTCGTGCTGACGAAAGACGACCCGAAGTTTCCTGCAAAAGAAGTCGGGGACATCGTCGCCCGTGACGGGGAAAACGTGTCCGTACTGTTGCGCTCAGGGGAGACGATCGAGACGACCGTAGAAAAGCTGACGCTGACGTGCGAGCAGGCACCCGAACAAATGTGGGACCGTTTGGCGAAGGCGATGGCATCTGTAGAGGCACCGGACAAGCAAGCGTATTGGGAACGGAGATTTCGCACGCTGCTGGACGATTGGAAGCTTGTGCCGGGGGGGCGCATCGCGGCCGGTGCGGGTGCGAGCGACGAACTGACGTTGTTCAACTGCTACGTCATTCCATCGCCGCGAGACAGCCGTGGTGGGATTATGCAAACGCTTGGAGAAATGACGGAAATTATGTCTCGTGGGGGCGGTGTCGGGATCAACTTATCGTCGCTGCGTCCGCGCAGAGCGGTTGTGGCGGGGGTCAATGGCTCCTCAAGCGGTGCGGTGTCGTGGGGGGGATTGTTTAGCTATACGACGGGGCTGATCGAGCAGGGGGGCAGTCGCCGTGGTGCGCTTATGCTCATGATCAACGACTGGCATCCCGATGTCATTGATTTTATTACTGTCAAGCAGACGATGGGGCAAGTGACAAACGCCAATTTGTCCGTTTGCGTGAGCAATGCGTTTATGCAGGCGGTCAAAGACGATGCGCCGTGGGAGCTTGTCTTTCCAGATACGTCGCATCCACAGTACGATGCCCTATGGAATGGGGACCTTAAGGCGTGGCGCGAAGCGGGGTTGCCGATACGGCACCATAAGACGGTCAAAGCGCGTGAAGTGTGGCACGTCATCATCGAATCGGCGTGGCGCGCTGCGGAGCCGGGTGTCGTATTTATGGAATATTACAACGAAATGTCGAACTCGTGGTATTTTAATCCGATTATTTGTACGAATCCATGTGGAGAGCAAGGTTTGCCAGCGTGGGGCGTGTGCAATTTGTCCGCAATCAATTTGTCTCGTTTTTATGATGAAGAGCATCACGATGTCGCGTGGGATGCGTTGCGGGAAGCGGTGCATGATGCGGTGCGGTTTTTGGACAATGTCATTGACAAGACACCGTATCATTTTGAAGACAATCGCATCAATCAACAAAGTGAACGGCGCATTGGTCTTGGTACGATGGGTTTGGCGGAGCTTATGATTCGTTTGCACGTGCGGTACGGGTCACCGGAATCGTTGCCGTTTTTGGACCGACTGTATGGGTTTATGGCCAAAGAAGCGTATATTGCATCGTCGTCCATCGCGCAAGAAAAAGGGCCGTTTGCGTACTTTGATCAGGAGCAGTTTTTGCGCAGTGGATTTATGCGCCACCTCGTCGCTGCGTATCCAGAAGTCGGGGATGCGGTGCGTACGCACGGCATGCGCAACGTCACGGTCATCACGCAGGCACCGACGGGCAGTACGGGGACGATGGTCGGCACATCGACAGGGATTGAGCCGTATTTTGCGTTTGCGTACTATCGCCAAAGCCGACTCGGGTTTGATAAGCAAGACGTGCCGATTGCGTCCGAATGGAAACGGAAAAACCCCGGTAAAAACTTGCCAAATTGGTTTGTGACTGCGATGGAGCTGACTGCATCCGACCATATTCGTGTACAGGCGGCGATTCAAAAATGGGTCGATAGCTCGATTTCGAAGACGGCGAACTGCCCGCACGATTTTACGGTTGAAGAGACGAAGCAGTTGTATGAGCTTGCTTTTGAGCTCGGGTGCAAAGGAGTCACGATATACCGCGACGGAAGTCGGGACACGCAAGTGCTCAGCACGACAAAAGAGCAGGAAAAGCCGACCGAAATTCAGATCATTGAGGAAGTCAAAGACGATGGAGTGGACAAGCAGTACCGTTCTCGTCCACAAGTGTTGCATGGGGCGACGTATAAGTTCAATACGCCGTTTGGCATCGCGTACATTACGATCAACGATGCCGAAGACGGTGCACCGGTAGAAATATTCCTCAACGTTGGGAAGGCGGGCTCGGACGTATTTGCGATGTCGGAAGCGCTTGGGCGCGTCATTTCGTTGTTTTTGCGGTATGGCGAGCACGGGCAAAAGACGACACTCCTGATGAAGCATTTGCGTGGTATTGGAGGCTCGGGCTCCGTGGGCTTCGGGATACACCGCGTCGAGTCGATTGCGGATGCTGTCGCCAAGGCGATCGAGCTGCATACGACGACGCGCGCGTCGTACGTCCCGAAAGCGCCGGAAGTCGTCGTGCGCATCGCCCCTGAGCCGGATTTGTGCCCCGCGTGTGGCAAAGCGACGTTGCGTTATACGGAAGGTTGTCAGACGTGCACGCACTGTGGGCATACGAAATGTTGAATGATCGATCGGTTGTGCGTATTGTGCAGGGACGAACGATGCGTTTGTTGTGGAATGGAAACAATTCGTTCCAAAAAGTACGGTATTCGTAGATTGGTTTGATGGACAAAAATGAAGAGAGCAGGACGGATGCGCATCTGGTTTTTTGTACATCGGTGCATATAGCCCTCTGGATATAGGTTTCAATAGGGGATTCGTATGATGCCAACGTTCGCTGGCATCGCCTCAAGTGCATCCCTTTGGACACAACGGTACAGATGGTCGCTTGTTGGGCTGAAACAACAATCATTTTCGAGTTGCATATTTTGTTTGAAAATTCGCACCGTTGGACAGCACGAACGCACGCCGGCTTCGTTATGGTCAGTGTCCGCGCAATACGTGGACACATACAGGTTTTGGGATGGTGAGGGCAGAGAGGACGGTAAGGTGTCCTGTCGCGGTGTCTCTCATGCAGGCGCGTACGTCGTTTGTGTCGCGGTGGGCGACAAAAACAGTATGTCCATCGGGATGAATCGCAAAGTGGCGTGGGTGTTTTCCGCGTGTAGGGATGCACTGGACGTAGGACAGTGTGCCATCGGACATGACGCGATAGTGGGTGAGGCTATCGTGTCCACGGTTGGATGCGTATACGTCCTGACCATCGGGCGATACGGCGATTTCGGCACAGGCGTTTGCCCCGGTGTACTCTTGTGGCAGACTGCGGATCGTCTGCAGCAGATGTAAAGCACCGGTATCGTCGTATGCGTACGCATCGACCGTCGAGGAAAACTCGTGGACGACATACACGTACGGTGCACATGGGTGGTAGGCGACGTGTCGTGGACCAGATGCCGGTGCGCAGCGCGTCGTATGGACGACGATCAGGCGGTCGAGGTCGTACGTGAAGAGCACGTCGCCCCCGAGGTCACACGCAATCGCATAGCGGCCATTTGGAAATGGCGAAAAACTGTGCATGCGGGATTGGGTTTGTTCGGGGCGTATGCTCGTATTGTGGTGGTGCCAACAGGTGTGCGCTCGGAGTGCGCCATCGTCCCATGAAGCGACCCCGATGACCCCTCCGTGGTAGCTGGAACCAAAGACGCGTTTGCGGAGGGAATCGATGGCGACGTGACACAGTGTCGCTGGTGCGATATCGGTTGTTTCTTGCCATACACATGAAAACGGCGCAAACCCTATCGTATAGCGGGCGACACCTCCGTGGCCGTTGTCTAGGGCGGTAATGACGAGCAGCATATCGTGACTGCAATCGATAAACGTGGGATTGGTCAGCCCGTGAACTGTATGGTGTATGTGCCACGTGCCGTTGTCGTACGTGACAAAGTGCACACTGGGCTCATTGTTTTTGGCGTATGATCCGATACATAGATGAATCATGTGCGCACCTCCGTGGGGGATTGTTTCGCTCAAGCCGTTCTACGCATCTTGCGATGAACCAAAAGGCATCCCGCTGGAACGATGTGTTATCGGGGATAAGTATCGGGTGTCTGCACGCACTGCACAAGCGATGGGTACGAGTATACGCCGATCAGTTTGTGGCAGTCAATGTGGGCGGTCTGGAAAAAATTTTTCGGATGCCCTACACTTCTAAGGGGGTGCATCCGATATCCATACCAAATGCGCATTTGGAGGTGCATGCGGGATGAACAGCACAGGAATTTGGAGGAAAAAGAGATTGTGGCGGCATCGTCGGGTGGGCATGCGCATGCTGCGCGCGGCATTGATCGTACCGTTGTTGTATGTGTTTGTTCCGATGCAGGTCACGCAAGCCGCTGCGCGCATCTCGATTACGAGTTTGTACGTCACGGACAAACCAACAGATATTGTAGACGGAAAACCAATACAAGATGGATTGATCGGCAAAGTGACGACAAACCTCATTACGTTGCTTGCGACCGTCGAAGGGTTTACGGATACCGATATTGCAAAACTGTACTTGACGATTACGAATGTGACAACAAACAAATCAATAGACGAAAAAAGCATCGTACCTACGAAACAAAATACATACGACATTTCATTTCGCAATGTGCCACTGACAGAAGGACTGAACAAAATTGTCGTAAAATTTGCGGGAACGACTGTCGTTGAATCGGCTCCAGGATGGGTGTACTTCGTATCGACGACATCGATTAATGATCTGAAAATCAACAACGAGCCGTATGTCGAAGACAAAATGTTTCCATCCAATACGACACAAACGACGCTCAACATCAGCGGCAGTGCCCCGAATGCTTCTGAAGTGCGCATGCACGTATATGGCACACCGACACCCATAAACGGCATCGTCAATCAAGGACAGTTTTTGTTTGTCGCAGACGACATCAACAACAAGACGTCTACGGCGAACATCAAGCTGCGTGCGGGGGACAACCCGATTACGCTGTACGCCAAAAATGCGACGAAGTCGTTTCAAATCGAGCGCAACGTGCTGTATGACAACGGAAAGCCTTTTGCCTTTGGGGCGATGATGGTGGAAGACGGAAACAAAAAACCGCTCATCAAAAACCCGGTCGTCACAAAACCCAACGTCAAAATGGAAGCAATGTTTAAGGTCAATTTGGACACAAACAACCAGCCACAGACGCGGTACGTCGAACTGCGCAGTGGAAACGTGCGGTATGGTCCATATGACTTATTGTCCGCCACACCGGCAGAATCTGCGGAAGTACTGTTTCCACGCAGTGTATATGAAGGGCATAGCGACACGCACCTCACATTGCGGGGGGCTTCGCTGACCAACGTCACGCTGCAGCTCGATGCCAATGACGGCTCTGTAGCAAACGTGTCTATTCCAGCGGTATCGACGAGCGAAGACGCGTCGTCGAAGACGTTTTTGCTTGATCGCATCGATCACAAGTTGGTCAATGCCAAAGCACCGTATACCATTCGTGCACGCAATGGATCCGTTACGCTCGCTTCATTTACGATGAACGTATTGAAACCGTTGCAAACATCACTTCCAACGGTGACCGATGCGACGACGGTGCAGACAGAGCAAGCAGGAACGGTCGGCACGGTTGTGCAAAAAATTCAGTTTGTCGGAGCGATTGCAGATGTGACACCGACGCTGACGCTGACGATCGCCAATGCGACCGGAGAAAAAACAGAAGGCACCGCGACGGATGTGACGGGGTACAGTGCAAATACGACGGAAGTGTCGTACAAGCTTCCGAGTTATTTGCAAGCAGGGTCGTACGTGCTGCGTGTGCAGTACGGCGATGCGACGTTGACGGAGCGGACGTTTGTCGTCACACCCGCTCCACCACCACCGCCGACGATCACTGCGGTCACATCTTCGGAAACGTATGCAATCAATGGTATTGCAGGTACAAAAACGCATCTCATCGTGACAGGGGCAAATTTTGGGACAACTGCGTCGGCGAAACTCAACAACGGCGTGGAGCAAATTGGACTGACGTATGTCGATGGCACGGCAACGAGTGCGGTGTTTGTGCTTCCGGATCAATCCCAGCTCGATGACAACAGTGCATACGCACTCGAACTCACCGTCGGGACGAATACCGTCATAAAGACGGGGGCTGTCACGGGGAAGGCGTATACCGAAGGCACAAATACTGATGGAAAAACGATTGTATCCGTCTCCCCTGCCCAAGTGCACAAAAACGACATCGGTACGAATTCTGGAGTCATCACCGTCACAGGAACAAAACTGAACAGTACGACCGCAACGCTAAACGCCCAGCTATGGACGGAAGCAGGTGTCCAGCTCAACAATGCCATCATTAGTGAAACGACGGCGTCCAGTGCAAAAATACAGCTACCGGGTCTGACACCAGGAAACTATATCTTGAGGTTTACCAACGCATTCAACGCCACAACGGCTGTACTCGCACAATATCCACTCACGGTCAGCGACCCCAATCCTACCGCACTCAATCCAAGCGTCCGACCGGTCAATGCTCCCGATGCGACAGCTGACAAAGCACTGACGCTCGTAGGAACGCAC
>JAGWXQ010000068.1 GCA_018969805.1 Paenibacillaceae bacterium
CAGAAATGAGCTGTGCTCCACACTGCCACTGCGCCCGTGCAAAACATAGCAGCCGTGTGTGCCAGAAACCTCCTGCATCATCGCTCCGTCTCTATACCCATCCTTCTTCCTGCCACTCAAACGAGCGAACGCCTCTGCAACGCGGGTTGAGCGCGGACGTTCCCGATCGCATGGAGGGCTTGCTATACGGATAAGTATCAAACTTCACTATCGTATCAAAGCGCGCAATGGGTTGTCAAGCGATGCAAAAAAATTTCCATGAACTGATTCAACAAAACGAAACACCCCCTCACGTCGTGAGAGGGTGTCCAGACACCACACTACTTCGTAATCGATGCCACCGCACCAGCACCGACTGTACGTCCGCCTTCGCGAATCGCAAAACGTGTACCTTCCTCAATAGCAATCGGCGAAATAAGCTCTACAGTGACCGTAATGTTGTCTCCAGGGACGACCATTTCTACATCTTCCGGCAACTTGATAATGCCCGTAACATCCGTCGTTCGGAAATAAAACTGTGGACGATAGCCACTGAAAAATGGTTTGTGTCGTCCGCCTTCCTCTTTCGTCAAAACGTATACTTGCGCAGTGAAGTTGAGATGCGGTTTAACGGAATTTGGCTTCGCCAACACTTGACCACGCTCAATGTCTTTCCGATCGACACCACGCAACAACGCACCGATGTTGTCCCCTGCTTGCGCCGAATCCAACAACTTCCGGAACATTTCTACCCCTGTGACGACCGTTTTCCGTGTATCTTCAGCAAGCCCGATAATTTCTACTTCGTCACCTACTTTGACCGTACCGCGCTCCACTTTCCCCGTCGCGACCGTCCCGCGCCCCGTAATCGTAAATACATCTTCTACAGGCATCAAAAACGGTTTGTCCGTATCGCGCTCTGGTGTCGGGATGTAGCTGTCAACGTGCTCAAACAACTCCACAATTTTTTGCGCCCATTCCCCTTCAGGGTTTTGCAACGCCTCGCGCGCCGAACCACGAATAATCGGCGTCGTGTCGCCAGGAAACTCGTATTCGTTAAGCAAATCACGAATTTCCATCTCTACGAGCTCAAGCAACTCCTCGTCTTCAACCGCATCGCACTTGTTCATAAATACGACGATGTACGGTACACCAACTTGGCGAGACAACAAAATGTGTTCGCGCGTTTGCGGCATTGGCCCGTCCGCAGCGGATACGACGAGAATCGCTCCATCCATTTGTGCCGCACCGGTAATCATGTTTTTGACATAGTCTGCGTGTCCCGGGCAATCGACGTGCGCATAGTGGCGGTTTGGGGTCTCGTACTCTACGTGTGCCGTCGAAATCGTAATCCCGCGCTCGCGCTCTTCAGGTGCTTTGTCGATTTGATCAAACGCTACGGCTTGCCCGCCATATTTTTTTGCCAATACTGTCGTAATCGCGGCCGTAAGCGTCGTTTTGCCATGATCGACGTGTCCGATCGTCCCTACGTTTACGTGCGGTTTGTTGCGTTCAAACTTCGCTTTTCCCATTCTTATTCCTCCTTAAATGCATCCATGCCTCGTGCATGAAAACGCGCGCTAAGCTGAGCTTTTCTTGCTCACAATCTGCTCAGAAATCGATTTTGGAACTTCCTCATAATGAGACAACTCCATCGAGAACACGCCTCTGCCCTGCGTTCGTGAACGCAACGTCGTCGAGTATCCAAACATTTCCGATAGCGGCACTTTGGAGCGAATGACTTGCGCACCAGCGCGCGCATCCATGCCCTCAATACGTCCACGCCGTGCATTGAGGTCACCCATGACGTCGCCCATATACTCATCAGGCACAGTCACTTCTACCTTCATAATCGGTTCAAGCAAGACCGGCTTACACACATCTTTCGCTGCTTTGAGTGCCATAGACCCCGCAATCTTAAACGCCATTTCAGACGAATCAACATCATGGTACGAACCATCGACAATTGTCGCCTTGATGTCTACAAGCGGAAATCCTGCGAGAACGCCGTTTTTCATCGATTCTTCAATGCCGTTTTGCACCGCAGGAATGTACTCGCGCGGTACGACCCCGCCGACAATTTTGCTTTCAAATACAAAACCCGTACCGGGCTCCAATGGCTCAAACTCCACCCAACAATGTCCATACTGTCCACGACCGCCGGATTGGCGCACAAATCGTCCTTCCACTTTTGCTGGAAGTCGAAACGTCTCGCGGTACGCCACTTGTGGCTTTCCAACATTCGTCTCAACCCGAAACTCGCGCAGCATGCGATCCACGATAATTTCCAAATGCAACTCGCCCATACCTTGAATAATCGTCTGACCGGTCTCTTCGTCCGTGTAGTATCGAAACGTCGGGTCTTCTTCTCCCAATTTTGCGAGTGACGTGCCCATACGGTCTTGGTCCGCCTTGGACTTCGGCTCCACAGCAATCGAAATGACTGGCTCAGGGAAATTCATCGACTCCAATACGACTGGATTTTTCTCATCACACAACGTGTCGCCTGTAATCGTATCTTTCAGTCCGACTGCTGCTGCGATATCCCCTGCGTACACTTCTTGAATTTCTTCCCGCGAATTTGCATGCATTTGCAATATGCGTCCAATACGCTCCCGCTTTCCTTTGGTCGCATTGAGGACGTATGATCCAGAATGCAATACCCCCGAATACACACGGAAAAACGTCAGGCGACCGACATACGGATCGGTCATAATCTTAAATGCGAGCGCAGAAAACGGTTGGCTGTCGCTTGATGTACGGATCACTTCTGTCCCATCGTCGCGCTGCCCGCGAATGTCTGGAACGTCCGTCGGTGCCGGCAAGTAATTGACGACCGCATCCAACATCAGCTGTACACCTTTGTTTTTATACGATGAGCCACAAATGACCGGGAAAATTTTTGTATTTACCGTCCCTTGACGAAGGACACGCATCAGCTCTTCTGCCGTAATTTCTTCGCCTTCTAAATACTTCATCGTCAGCTCTTCGTCGAGCTCCGCGACTTTCTCTATAAGCTCCGCGCGCAACCGTGCTGCTTCCTCTTTCAAATGTTCCGGAATATTAATCGGGACGATGTCTTTGCCTAGGTCGTCTTTGTAGTGCACAGCCGTACACGTGACCAAATCGATGATCCCTGTAAATTCTGATTCCGCACCAATCGGCAACTGTATCGGCACAGCGTTTGCACCAAGGCGATCTTTCATCGACTGAACCGCAGCAAGAAAGTCTGCACCGATAATGTCCATTTTGTTGACATATGCAATGCGCGGTACCCCATATCGATCCGCTTGTCTCCAAACCGTCTCTGATTGGGGCTCTACGCCTTCTTTGGCCGAAAAAACAGCCACAGCACCATCAAGTACGCGCAACGAGCGTTCGACTTCTACCGTGAAGTCCACGTGCCCTGGTGTGTCAATGATGTTGATCCGATGCCCTTTCCACTGCGCCGTCGTCGCCGCCGACGTAATCGTGATTCCTCGCTCTTGCTCCTGCTCCATCCAATCCATCGTCGCTGCGCCTTCATGAACTTCGCCAATTTTGTGCACGCGTCCTGTATAAAACAAAATGCGCTCCGTCGTCGTTGTTTTACCGGCATCGATATGCGCCATAATTCCGATATTGCGCGTGTGCTGCAAAGAAAACGCTCTGGGCATTTATCTACTCCCTTCTACCCCCGCTCTACCAGCGGTAGTGCGCAAACGCTTTGTTTGCTTCTGCCATTTTATGGGTATCTTCACGTTTTTTTACAGACGCTCCGACGTTGTTGCTGGCATCGATGATTTCATTGGCAAGCCGTTCGATCATCGTCTTTTCATTACGGTTGCGTGCATACGTGACGAGCCAACGCAATCCGAGCGTCGATCGCCGCTCAGGGCGTACTTCAACGGGTACTTGATAGTTTGCACCGCCGACGCGACGCGCCTTTACTTCAAGCACAGGCATAATATTTTTGAGTGCCAGCTCAAACACTTCGAGTGCAGGCTTTCCCGTCCGCTCTCCGACTATTGCAAACGCATCGTACAAAATCGTTTGTGCTACACCGCGCTTGCCGTCAATCATAATCCGATTGATGAGCCGTGTCACAATTTTGCTCTGATAAATCGGATCTGCGATCACGTCGCGCTTGGGCACTGGTCCTTTGCGAGGCATGTTGTGCTCCTCCTTTCTTATAAGATGCGTAGCGGCTATTTTTTCACTTTCGGACGCTTCGTACCGTACTTCGAACGGCCTTGCTTCCGGTTGTTCACGCCTGCCGTATCGAGCGCACCGCGCACGATGTGGTAGCGCACACCAGGCAAATCCTTGACCCTTCCTCCACGAACGAGCACGACGCTGTGCTCTTGCAAATTGTGTCCAATACCACCAATATACGCTGTGACTTCGACACGGTTTGTCAACCGTACGCGCGCGTATTTGCGCAAAGCAGAGTTGGGTTTTT
Organism: Paenibacillaceae bacterium; assembly: GCA_018969805.1. GTDB lineage: Bacteria > Bacillota > Bacilli > Paenibacillales > YIM-B00363 > REEB470. Next base: position 4,421 of record JAGWXQ010000068.1, read on the forward strand.
TTGGTGTCTTCGTCCCGACACGGGTGCACACACCGCGTTTTTGAGGGGCGCTGAGTGCAGTTTCCTCCCGATGCAAGGCGTTGTATCCGACTTGTAACGCAGGAGACTTCGACTTTGACACTTTGTCTTGACGGCCTTTTCGAACGAGTTGGTTGATCGTAGGCATAATTGACACCTCCTTTACGCATCGATCGTGCGCACTTCCATGTGTTCTGGTTTTAGTACTGCAGCCATCGCGGCTCCGACATCGATGCCACAAGCACGCCCGAGTGCGCGCATCGCATCGACCCGAACGACATCGACTCGTTGTCTGCTTGCAAGGGCGACGACTTGCGCGATCATCGATGCGTCCGCATCCATCGCTACGTATACACGCTCGACATTGCCCCGCTCCAATGCACGCAGTGTCTGCTTTGTGCCGATGCACAAAGGTACATGGCGCAAATCAGGTATTGTTGACAAATGCCTCGTTCCCCCAACAAACGTACTCTGATTATCGATCAAAAAGACGCACTGTAGCATCATAGCACTGCGAGAGCAACACTGTCAACTGCGACGAATCAATACACGTAGTCCCCTGACATCATATGAAATTCGGATTGTTGTTCATCATCGACGTTTGTAAACTGCACAGAGCGGTATCGGTTCATCCCCGTACCCGCTGGAATGAGTTTTCCGATAATGACATTTTCTTTCAATCCAAGCAGTTCATCGACTTTTCCTTTAATGGAGGCATCTGTCAACACGCGCGTCGTCTCTTGAAACGAAGCAGCTGACAAAAACGAATCCGTCTCTAATGACGCTTTGGTAATACCGAGCAAAATCGGCCGCGCGACCGCAGGTTCCCGATCAGCAAACAGCGCATCACGATTTGCCATTTCGTATTCGTGCAGTTCGACAAACGAACCGGGCAGCAACCGCGTATCCCCCGCATCGACGATCCGGATTTTGCGCAGCATTTGACGAATCATGACTTCGATGTGCTTGTCGTTGATTTCTACCCCTTGATTTCGGTACACGCGCTGCACTTCTTGCAAAATATAATTTTGCACACCGCGAATACCCTTAATGCGCAACATTTCTTTGGGGTCGATCGAACCTTCGGTGAGTTCGTCGCCCGCTTCGACTTCTGCACCAACCGCAACGCGGATGCGTGACCCGTACGTCACGGCATACACACGCTCATCTGCTTCACCTTTTACTTCGATTTCGCGTCGCTCTTTCGTTTCACGAATGTCTTGTACGACACCGTCTATTTCCGAAATAATCGCTTGCCCTTTCGGATTGCGCGCCTCAAACAGCTCTTGAATGCGCGGCAACCCTTGGGTAATGTCGTCTCCGGCTACGCCACCCGTGTGAAACGTACGCATCGTCAACTGCGTACCCGGCTCCCCGATCGACTGCGCCGCGATAATCCCGACCGCTTCCCCGATTTCCACAAACTTCCCTGTCGCCAAATTGCGCCCATAACACTTCTTGCACACCCCGTGGCGCGTGCGGCACGACAGAACCGAACGAATTTGCACCTTTTCAATACCGGAAGCAATAATCGCGGATGCCTGTGCATCTTCAATTAATTCATTGCGACGGACGATCGTCTCTCCCGTATTCGGATGGCGTATCGTCTCAAACGCATAACGCCCTTCAATTCGATCGTACAAATCCTCTATGACTTCTTTTCCGTCTTGAATTTTGCTCACAGTAAATCCTTTATCTGTACCACAATCATCTTCGCGTACGATGACATCTTGGGCAACATCGACAAGCCTGCGCGTCAAGTAGCCGGAATCTGCCGTGCGCAACGCCGTGTCTGCCAGCCCCTTCCGCGCACCGTGCGTTGAGATAAAATACTCTAATACGGTGAGTCCCTCACGGAAATTGGACTTAATCGGCAATTCGATAATGCGACCTGCGGGGTTTGCCATCAATCCGCGCATGCCCCCAAGCTGCGTAATTTGTGACTTATTGCCCCGCGCTTTCGATTCCACCATCATATTGATGGAGTTGAATTTTTGCAGGGATCGCATCAAAATTTCTGTCAGCTCTTCCTTTGCCTTAGACCATATCCCGATGACGCGGTCATACCGCTCATCGTTGGTAATCAACCCTCTACGGTATTGATTGGTCACGGTGCGAATGTGCTCGTCAGATTGCTGCAAAATGCGCTGCTTCTCTAAGGGAACGGTCACATCCGCTACGGCTATGGTAATGCCTGCTTTCGTTGAGTACTGAAACCCAAGCTGCTTAATATTGTCCAAAATAATCGAACTGCGCGTTGTATGGTATCTTCGGAAACATTCCGCAATAATCGCTCCAAGATAATCTTTACCGACTGCCCCGGGCAACGCCACGTGCATCATCCGTTCGCGCAAATGTGCTCCTTTTTCATGAATGAAAAACTGATCATCCATTTTCCCCATCAAATTCGCTTTTGTTGGTGCGTTGATATACGGGAAGTCGTCGGGAAAAATTTCATTGAAGATGATTTTTCCTACGTTGGTGATGATCCATGCCTTTTGCTGTTGCTCTGTAAAACACTTCTTCTTGAGTGCCGCGACAGGGATCACGACCCGCGCATGCAAAGATGCAATGCCGCGATGATACGCACTCATCGCTTCATGCGTATCTTTAACGATCAGCCCCGATCCTTGTGCATCCACATCGTCCATGGTCAAGTAAAAACACCCGAGCACCATATCTTGGGACGGTGTCACTACCGGTTTGCCGTCTTTGGGATTTAAAATATTTCCCGACGCAAGCATAAGAATCCGTGCTTCCGCCTGCGCTTCCGCAGATAGCGGTACGTGTACCGCCATCTGATCTCCATCAAAGTCTGCATTGTACGCCGTACATACGAGTGGATGCAGCTTAATCGCCCGTCCTTCTACAAGCACTGGCTCAAACGCTTGAATGCCCAGTCTGTGCAACGTCGGTGCACGGTTGAGCAGTACGGGATGTTCTTTAATGACGTGCTCCAAAACGTCCCACACATCTGGAGAGACGCGCTCCACTTTTCGTTTTGCACTCTTGATGTTGTGCGCCAAACCACTTTTGACGAGCTCTTTCATCACGAAAGG
>JAGWXQ010000069.1 GCA_018969805.1 Paenibacillaceae bacterium
GTGTCTTTTGAACAAAATAAACTACGTCTTTCATTTCATCAAGGAACGATGTGGCAAAAGTTCGTGCTCAGACGTTCGGATGGAAAAAAATTGGAGCTTACTGTGGAAAAGAACGGCCAAGTCGTAGCGAATCGATTCACGCAACCTTTTATTCCGAAATTGGGCGGTTGTTTGTGTTAGCAACAACGCAACTTTGTTTTGCGAAACAGATCGATGACGTGCATACGGATGCGCACCCGTTTTTATGACCATGCCGTTCCTTACCGGTGATGATCGGTAAGGAACGATTTTTTTCTAAAAACGGCTTGTTGGATGCACCGGAATGGACTGTGGTCGATCGCGCACGGCATCATTGCTTACGCGGTATGACGTACGACCAGTGGTCTTCTGCGACAAAGCTGTTGGGCATGATGTGCCGTGCTTCTGCACACAGCACGGGCAATTGCTCTTCTTGATACCGCGACGAAATGTGCGTCATGATCAGCGTGTGCACGTGCGCTTCTTTTGCCATAAGCGCAACTTCGCGCGCGGTCGCATGGTAGTACACCTTTGCTTGCTCTGCCCGCTCATGCGCGTACGTCGCTTCATGAACGAGCACGTCCGCATCGCGGGCAAGCGAGACGACCGCATCACAAGGGCGCGTATCCCCACATATCGTCACGATACGTCCAGGGATCGGTGGAGAACAATACGTCTTCCCATCGATGTGTGTACCGTCGGGCAACACGACCGTCTCTCCGCGCTTGATGCGCGCATACAGCGGTCCAGGCTCAAGACCGAGTGACCGCAATCGCTCTGCATCAAGCATGCCAAGCTGGGGCTTTTCTTCGATGCGGTACCCATACGACGCGATCCGATGCTGCAGCAGCTGCGCATGAATGATACATTGCTCATCTTCATAGCGCCATCCGTCGTATACGTCCACAAACTCAAGCGCATAATCCAGCCGCGTCTCACTCACGTCCAAAGCTGCCATCACAAACGCCTTCGTGCCGACTGGCCCAAAAATGCGCACCGGAGACTGTCCACCTTGGTGCGACCTGCTCGTCAGCAAGCCCGGCAACCCAAACACATGATCGCCATGCAAATGGGTAATGAATACGTATTCTAATTTTGCTGGTTTGAGCGGCGACCGCATAAGCTGGTGCTGTGTCCCTTCGCCAACGTCAAACAACCAAAACGATCCCCGCTCCGCATGCAACAACAAGGCAACAGACGAGACGTTGCGGTGTTTTGAGGGCAAACCCGCTCCAGTGCCTAAAAAATACAGTTCCACGTCACTCCTCCTTTTCGACGTTGAAATACCGCGCCTCTGGATGGGAAAACACAATTGCCGACACCGACGCTTCCGGCTCCATCATCCACTCCTCAGTCAACGCTACACCGATGTCCGTCGCCTCCAGCAACGAAAACAACGCCCCCTGATCTTCCAGCGCTGGACACGCCGGATATCCAAATGAAAACCGCTGTCCGACATACCGGGCAGCAAACAGATCGGCCATCCGCATCGTCGGATCGTCACCAATGCCCCAATCATCGCGCATCCGCTGGTGCATGCGCTCCGCAAACGCCTCCGCCATCTCAATCGCCAGTGCTTGCACCGCATGCGACTGGACATACGCACCGTCTGCCTTCAATCGCTCCGCTTGCGCACGCACACCAGCACCCGTTGTCACCACAAACATCCCTACATAATCCATCTCCCCAGACTTCGGCCGCACATAATCCGAAAGGCACAAATACGGAGCGACCCGCTGCCTTGGAAACGTAAACGTATGCAAGATCGATGCATGGTCGTCTGGATCATAAATGATGAGTCGATCGCCTTCGGACTGTGCGGGAAAAAATCGATACACGCCGTGCGCACGCAAAAAGCCTTGTTCGAGCAACGTCTGCACGGTTTCCAGCAGCATCATCGCTTTGGGGTCTTTTTGCTCCAACAGCGCCTCTACGTTTCCTTTAAGCCCGAGATGGTGTCCGAGCAGCATCCGCATATTGACATACTGCCACAGCTCGTGCACCGGTACCGACCGAAGGACGTGCCTTTGACAATCGCGCGGCACCTTGATCGGGACATCGCGCCGCACAGACGACGCGTGCACGTGCACTGTACGATCGACCGGTGCATCCGGTATCGCGGCGACTGCCTGCGCAGCTGCCTGATCGATGAGCGCGATGCGCTCCTCTGGATCCATAAGCCCATTGGCAAGCGCAAGCCCGTCCATGGCATCTTTGGCGTACAACACAGGACCATGATACATCGGTGCAATGCGCGTTTTTGTAAATTTGCGCGTCAATGCTGCCCCCCCGACGAGGATCGGCACCGAAATGCCCGCATCGCGCAAATCTGCTGCGGTCAACACCATTTGTTGCGCGGACTTCACAAGCAATCCCGATAACCCCACCATATCTGGATTGTGCATACGCACCGCTTCAATAATGTCCTGCGATGGGACTTTGATGCCAAGATTGACAATTTCGTATCCGTTGTTGGCCAAAATGATTTCGACCAAATTTTTGCCGATGTCGTGCACGTCCCCTTTGACCGTCGCAAGCAACACTTTCCCTTTTGATGCCGTTTGCTCCTGTTCCATGTGCGGTTCTAAGAAAGCGACCGCAGCTTTCATCACTTCCGCACTTTGCAGCACTTCTGCGACGATGAGTTCGTTGTTGCCAAACAACTGCCCGACCCGATCCATCCCCCGCATGAGTGGTCCGTTGATGATGTCCAAAGGCGCATAGTGCGTCAGCGCTTCCGACAAGTCTGCAACCAACCCTTCTTTCGTCCCCTCGATTACGCACGCCGCCAAACGGTCTTCCAGTGGCAACGCTGTGGCCGCCACTTTTGGCGCACGGGTCACTTCACGAAAATGCGCCGTAAACTGTGCCAACGTCTCATCGCTCGTCTCAAACAACAACCGCTCCGCAAGCGCACGCTCGTGCTCTGGAATCGATGCGTATCGCTCACACTTCTCCGTATTGACGATCGCATAATCGAGTCCCGCTTTCGTACAATGGTACAAAAATACCGCATTGAGCACTTCACGGCCCGCCTCTGGGAGACCAAAAGACACATTGCTAATGCCCAAAACGGTCGCGCATTGCGGCAAATGTGCACGAATAAGCCGAATGCCTTCAATCGTCGCCGCCGCCGACCCAATATACTGTGGATCGCCCGATCCGACCGGAAATACGTTTGGATCAAAAATAATGTCTTCTTGACGGACACCATAGGTGTGCACAAGCACATCAAACGCACGCAGTGCGACACGCAACTTGTCGTCTGCCCACACCGCCATCCCCTGCTCATCGATCAGTCCGACGACGACCGCCGCCCCATAGCGATGCATGAGCGGTACGACTTCATCGAAGCGCCCAAGCCCGTCTTCCATGTTTATGCTATTAATGATGCATTTGCCTTGTGCATGGCGCAATGCGACGTGGATCGCTTCTGCATCCGTCGAATCAATCATGATCGGCACTTTCACTTTTTTTGCCACAAGCTGCATCAATTGCCCCATGACGACACGCTCATCGATTTCCGTATCTTGTACGTTGATGTCGATGATCTGAGCCCCTTTTTTTACTTGCGCTCGGGCAATTTCACTCGCTTCTTCGAGCTTGCCCTCCATGATCAGCCGCTTAAACTTGCGCGAACCGATCACATTCGTCCGCTCTCCGACCAGCACCGGCCGCACCGCATCTTCGCGAAACACCGTCTCTATGCCCGAAACGGCCGGTGGATGGTGTCCCACCCGTGAACGGGGTGGAATGTCCGCAAACGCGTCCGCAATCGCGCGGATGTGTGCCGGAGTCGTCCCGCAGCACCCTCCGACGACGTTGATCCATCCTTCGCGCCCAAACGCTGCGAGCTTCCGCGCAAGCGACTGTGGCGATTCGTGGTACATCCCAAGCTCATCCGGCAACCCCGCGTTGGGGTAACAGACGATCGCTGCATCCGTGCGCTCAGACAGCGTACGAATGTGGTCGCGCATAAATTCCGGACCCGTCGCACAGTTGAGCCCGATGACGACTGGACGCACATGCTCCAGCGAGACGAGAAACGATTCGATCGGTTGGCCTGCAAGCATCGTCCCCATCGGCTCAATCGTACATGAGAGCATGATCGGAAGATGCTTCCCGGTGTGCGCAAACGCATTGTGCAACGCAATGCATCCCGCCTTGACGTTGAGCGTGTCTTGCGACGTCTCCATGAGCAGGACATCGACCCCACCGTCGATCAGTGCGATCGCCTGCTCCTCATACGAAGCGATGAGTGCATCAAACGTGACCCCACCGGTCACACACAGCGTCTTCGTCGTCGGACCGAGTGCCCCCGCAACAAACCGTGGCCACTGCTCCGTAGACACCGCGTCTCGCTCCTGTACCGCCAATCGGGCAGCAGCCAACGTAATTTCCCGTGCCCGATCTTTTAATCCATATTCGTCCAAGACGATCGACATCGATCCAAACGTATTCGTCTCAATGATGTCTGCGCCTGCTTCGTAATACGCCCGATGAATGCCCGCAATGACGTCAGGACGCGTAATACACAAATATTCGTTGCACCCATCGTACTGCGCTCCACCAAAATCGTCTTCTTGCAGCGCTGCTTGCTGAATCATCGTGCCCATCGCACCATCGAGCACAAGCACCTTGCGCTGCAACTGACGCTCAAACAACGATTGTCCCATATCCACAACGCCACCTTTATTCGTTTCATGTAGTGTACCACAGCACCCGTATACTGCGCAAAAAAAAGCCACCCCGCACGCTGTCGCAACCGTCGATGCATGCATGAACGAGGGCGACTGCGTGTGTATGCACCGAAAAAGGAGCTAGTGTGAAAAACCGATGGTTTGAAATCAAGATGTGCCAATCATCGACGACACGAACGTGCCGATATACAGATAAATTCATATAAAAGGATGTGTCCACTATGAACAAAGTACGCGATGCACTCGTGCTGATCGCCATGATCGTACCAAACACGTCGTATGCAATGTCCGACGATACACAAGGACATTGGGCAAAAGACGTCATCGCTTCGTGGAGGGAAACCGCTTGGATCGGGGGGTATCCGGATGGTACGTTTCGTCCCGATGCACCGATCACCCGCGCGGAGTTTGTCGCTCTACTCAGTACTGCTGCACCGCTGGTAGAAGAACAGTCTTTTGACTACGTCGATGTGACAATCGATCATTGGTATGCACAAGCATTGCGTAAAGCAAAAGCAGCAAACGCCATTTCTGGATACCCCGGAGGCGTATTTGCCCCCACAAAGCCGATTATCCGTGCAGAAGCCGCCTCGTTAATTGGGCGTGTAAAAAAATGGAAAGAACAGCCCGCGTTATCCGATCCGTACACGGACGCTGTGTCGATCGCCGAATGGAGCAAAGGGTTCGTCGGGGCATCTGTCGCTCTTGGAGTCATGAAAGGATACCCTGACGGTACGTTTCGCCCGATGCATCCGATCACGCGCGCAGAAGCGGTCATCGTACTGCACCGCAGCATGCTCGAGGGTCAGAAGCCGATCCATATCGCCGCCCTCGGTGACTCCTTGACGGCAGGATTTGGTGACGAGACAAACATCGGATACGTACACCGGCTCGGCAAAGAACTGCGCGCACGCACGCATTTGCCGATCTACGTACGGGCCAATTTTGCCGTCGTAGGTCAAAAAACGACGGATGTTTTGGAAATGCTTGAAGACACTGAAAAAAACATGGAGGCGCACACAATTCTCAAACAAGCGAACATCATCGTCATGACGATCGGTGGCAACGACATCTACCGTCTCGGTGAGCCACTCGATGTCGCCGTCGTCTCTGCGCGCATGCCCACAGCACGCGAACGTGTCAAAAAAATACTGACCAACGTACGCACCATAAATCCAACCGCACACATCACGTACGTTGGCTTGTACAGCCCCTTCGATGCAAGAGCATCCAAACTCATACAACAATGGAACGACGCCATCGCTCAGCGCGTTGAAGAATAAAACATGACGGTCGTATCAGACATATTTCCAAACGACACCACCCCTTACCTCGCTTGGGATAAGTACCACTTAAAAGGAAAGTTCATAAAAAAGACACAAATACCCTTAGGCATACGCATCCCCTATTGAACATATCGATCCATACGGCTGTATCCGCGGGATCGCAAAAGGAATTTTTGTGAAACGGATCGATTCATGAAAATACGGATTCGTATCAGTCCGCATCTTCGGTACTTAAATACAAAACCGACTGCCCATAGGCAGTCGGTTTTGTATTACTCGCTCACAACAATAGTAAGCACTTTTTCAAAAACGGCAGCATCCTGATCAACTACGCGAACGCGAATGGAATACGTACCTGCTGCAATCGCCTGTGCAGTGCGCAAGCTATTGCCCGAGATGGTAAACGAACCATTGTCTGTATCTCCTGTACCAGTAACGAGACTATACGTAAACGTACTGCCCGCATCCGCATCGACTCCAGACAGTATACCGACTGCAACATCATTGCCAGTAGCCGATGCAGCGATTGTATCCGAAGACAACGCAATGTTCGTCGGGGCTTCGTTCACGTCCGTCACCGTGATCGCAAACGCCTTCTCGTACGTCAGCCCCCCATTGTCTGTCACGCGTACACGGATGGTGTAGCTCGCTTTCGTCTCAAAGTCAAAGGAGCTGTTTGCTTGCACGGTTGCTCCACTCACGGCAAACGCGCCATTGTCTGTATCTCCTGTACCAGTAACGAGGCTATACGCAAACGTACTGCCCGCATCCGCATCGACTCCAGACAGCGTACCGACGGTTGCATTGTTCCCCGCATTCTCCGCAATCGCGCTCGCAGACAACGCAATGTTCGTCGGGGCATTATTCACAGGGGGTGTCCCTGATCCCCCACTGGAAGGAGAAATGGGCACAATCTCCGCAACAGGTTGTTCGATGGGCTTTTCTGTTGGTTTTGTTCCCACTAGCTGTTCCGTGGTTTCTGTTGCTTTTGTTCCTTCGATCGCTTTGCTAATCATGCCGTTGTTCTCGATTTTTACGACCGCGTCCGTTTTTATTTCTTTAATGACGGCCTCTTTTTCGTTTTTGATTACAGTTTGCTGTGCCGTCTCATGTACTTGGATCGACTCGATTTCTGTCTTCGGATTGGCAACAATCTTATTTTCTTTTCCATCTGCAACGACCGTACTGAGCTTTCCATCCAAAATGACCGTTTGATTGGATGCGGCCTGCTCTATGACGATCGGCAATGCAGTTTCTGCTTTTGCAACGATGCGCACTTGCCCACCGGGCGTATTTCCAATAACTACACCTTCTTTGTACGTTCCCCCGTTAAAATATACGCTCTCTTTACCCCCGCCGCGCACCACAACCCGTTGATCGACGATGAGGTTGTTCAATGTGACCGTTCCCGTGCCCACTTTTTCCGAAATGGTCAACGTACCTGCGATGTGCACGTTTTGCAACACGACCCCATC
>JAGWXQ010000070.1 GCA_018969805.1 Paenibacillaceae bacterium
GCATTCGCACTGTTGTACTCGGTGACATATTCCGCAACGACCGTGCTTTCGTTGGATGAAACGACGATGTTGTATCCAATCATACGCGCGCCTTCTGAAAGGTCAATAATTTGTCGCGGTAATACTCATACTGCTTGCGTCTTGCTGTGATTTCGGCGGGCAGACCATTTGGCAGGTCGTGGACGAGGGTGTCGAAGCGGTCGAGGATAGCGACAATGCGTTGTTGCTCGGCGAGGGAGAGTAAAACTTGCACACCTCTTCGCAGGGGACAGCAGTCGATGTTGCTATTTCTCTCAGAGGTCTGAGAGAATGTCATCGTCTCCGATGCCTGTATCGACATTTTCATTTTGCACCTCTGCAATCTGGGTCAGTTCACGCAGTTTATCTGCAAGTACTTTCTTGTTTGGCAAATGAAGCTGGTAGCTGGCGACAAGTGCTGGCGAGATGCTGCGACGCAAAGCGTATTCGACAACCGTATCGTCTTTATCCGTACACAAAATTAACCCAACACTTGGATTATCGTTCTCCTTTTTCACGTCACTATCAAGCGCTTCCAAATAAAATTTAAGCTGTCCTATCTATTCCCTTCTTGTTGAACGACCGAGATTTCCTCGGTAGTTGAATTTTCGTCAAGTTCGCCATCGAAAAAAATATTTTTCAAATGCAAAACAATGTTGTCAGATGAGCAACCAAACAACTGCGCCATACCCTTCTGCGTGAGCCAAATGGTTTCGTCTTTTACGACTGCGCGTATAGAGACGTTTTCTTCTGGTGTATTGTAGATCAAAAATTGCAATGCCCGATTCACGAGGTTACCCCCTCAATTTCTGCCACGATCGCACCAATCTCTCGCCGCAAAACGTCCTCTTGCCCCACGATGCGGTCAATCTCTGCATTGAGCTTGGTGATATCCACCACCTCCCGCGTATCCTCTTGTGCGACATACGTGCTCACAGACAAATTGTATTCTTGTGCGGCGATGTCGCGATTGGGTACACGCTTTGCGAAATACGGCTCCGTCTGGCGACGGGAATATGCCGACACGATGCGATGAATGTGCTCCTCTGTCAGATTGTTGCTGTTCGTCACCTTGACACATTAACAAAAGGGTTTTTCAATACATCAGTAGGCTTTTCAATTTTCTGTCCTTCAGCTGCAAGACGCATAACGTCTTCTTTATCACAAGAAAGTGCAAGTCTTTCATACAAACTGCTATTATACTGCCTCAAAAGCTGTTTATATGTCCATTGTTGATTAATCGCTTCAATTTCGTAAAAGCTTCTTTCTTGTGCATTTTTGATTCGCATCAAAATTTGATAGTGTGCCCATCCGAGTTTAAAAGGGTTTGATTCAGCAGATAATATCTGCTGCATTGATGACAACGCGCCATCTTTAGATGCTGCAGATATTGTCTGCTGCATTGACACCGAATATATGTTGGCAATTTTCCATATTTGCGACTGCACCGCATCTCGTTGTTGTGCTGCACTGCTCATGTGCTTCCCTCCTATTTCCTATTCCATGTGCTTCAATTGCTCAAGGACGCCGTCCCACAAACGTGCCCGATGTTCTAGCGATGCGATCGCTGCAGCGGTTGCTTCCTCATGGTGTTGTTTTGTCGTGCATAAGTGGGTGAGCAATCGTTCTGCAAGTGGACCGTGGCTGTCGCCATCGAGTGCGATGTGCCGCTCATAGTAGTATGTGAGGCGTGGCGTGCGGACACCGTGCGCATGCAGCTGCTGTGCAAGGCGGGAAAACACTTCGGGCAACATGTCTTCACGACCGAAAAAAAATGCTGCGGCGGCTTCGTGGCTGCTCCCGTGTGATGCGATGTGCAGCGTGTGCAATACAAACTGTCGCACGGTGTGCGGTGCAGGTTCGAGTGCGGCGTGTGGTGCGATGCCACGTTGCAATTGTGCAATAAACGTGTTGATCTTGGAGATGTCTGCGCCACATTCCCGCATCGCTTCGATGTATAACGCAAAGTGGCTCGCATACCCTCCTTGTCCGTCTTCATCGCTTTCTTCTGCTAAGACGATTTCGTTGATCAGCCGCGCATGTTCGCTTTGCGGTGAAGGAATCCACGGCACAGACGTGCACGTGATCTTTTGCTGCAAGCTTTTGAGCAACGACATAAAATCCCATACAGCAAATACGTGGTGTTCCATCAGCGTACGTACGTGCGCGATCGTGCGTATGGACGCGTACATCGGATGATTGCGTACGCGCTCCTGTGCTGCAATCAATGCTTCCGAGCGTTCAAACGTCATTGGGATTGCTCCTTTCGTGCGCAGTGCGCAGAGAAACTTTGTTTTGCCACCAGCGATACGCGAGCCACGTCCCACCGCCAAACAGGGCGTAGCTTAGTACGCTCAAAATGATTGCCGTGGTGCTCACTTGCGTCGCCGCCCCAATGACGGCGAACAAAATCATTGCGGGAATTTTTCCGATAGCAGAGGCGATCGCATACGGTACAAACGCCATGCGTCCGACCCCAGCGTACGTATTGATGATGATCGATGGGATAATCGGGATCATGCGTGCAAACAACACAACGACAAACGACTGCTTGTCCATCATCTCTGCCCACGATGCAAAGCGTGGGGTGCGCAACAACCACCGCTGCGCAATGTCGTGCAACACAATGCGCACTGCGACAAACATGATGAGCGATGCACTCGTCGATCCACACCATGCGATCAATCCCCCACCCCACGGTCCGTACGCGATGCCCAGCAAGCCGGCGACGATCGGGTACGGGATGATCGGAAAGAGGGAAAACAACGTCGCCCCCGCATACAGCGACAAAAACGAGGGCGACGACTGCATCCACAGCAACACGTGGTCGTGCCACTTCCACAGCGCAATCAAGACGATAGCCGTACTAATCCAAATGGCGATGCGCATATTCTTGCACAATGAGCCGCACGCGGCTCCACCCTTCTTTGGTTTTTTCGACGAGCAATTTTGTTGGAATCGCGCGCTGGATTTCTGCGACGTGGGAAATGACACCGATCATTCTTCCGTGTCGATGCACGTCAAACAAAGCCAAAATTGCTTTTTGCACCGCTTCTTCGTCGAGTGTCCCGAACCCTTCGTCGATAAGCATCATTTCCATGTGTACGTTTCCTTGATGCGCTTGGATGCAATCGACGATGGCAAGCGCAAGGCTTAGGGAAGCATGAAATTTTTCCCCGCCGGACAATGAGCGCACGTCGCGCGTTTGTCCTGTATACGCATCGTACACATTGAGCTCCAAACCGCTTTGTGCGTTTCCTCGTGAGCGCTCTTGGCGGCGCGACAAGGCGTATTGGCCGTTGGTCAGCGTGCGCAAGCGCGCATTTGCCGCATGCACGATGCGATCAAGGTACGCAATGAGCAAGTAGCGTTCAAAAGACAGTTTGAGTGGGTTGTTGCCTGTGCCGCTCAAGGTGAAGTAGAGCCGTTCTGTTTGTGCGCGCTCGGCTTCTGCATGTCGATGCTGCTCCGTAGCGGCCGTGTACGCCGCCTTGTGCGCGTGTATGCGTTCGCATCGGAGGACGTCGCGTGCACGGGCATCGCGCACGTCCATAAGGCGTGTATGGACATCGTCCAGTGCGCGCTGGACATCACGAAGCTGCGGGCGCTGCTGACCGTGGAGCTGGGTACGCAGCACTTCCCGACGCGCACATACGTCGCGCCACGCATGGTCCTCTGCCGCGATTTTTTTTTGCAGCTCCTGACGCGCATCGTAGGACATATGGCTTGCGCGGACGTCGTCGTCGGACATCAATGACCCAAAAGCAGCTTGGGCATGTTCGTATTGCATACGGGCAAACGTCAGCTGTTCTTGCATCTGTGTGCATTGTGCAGCGATGTGCGCGGTATGCATGACACTGGCGTCGCGCGCACGGACGGCGTCGGTGTGGCTGTTGATCAGCGTCGTTTGTAGCGTTTCCACGTGCGCGAGGTGCTGCTTCGCTTCATCCAAATGCGCGGCGTTTAGGTCTCGATACGCTTCGGGGATGCGCTGCACAGCTTGGTCATACGCCTCTTTTTTTCCTTCAAGGGCAGCAGCGAGCGTATGGCATTGTTGCTGCATGTCGGTGTACGATACTTCAAGCTGGGCGATGTGTGCCCCGAGGACGTGTTGTTGTTCAAACAATTGATTCAGTGCATCTTTTGCAGTGCGCCACAATTGGCTGTGTCGCTGCAACGTGGTGGCGCGCTCTTGCAAAACAACGACGTCGTGTTCCCACGGTGTATTGAGTGAGATCGACGCTTCGGTTGCCTTTTGCACGACGTCCTCGGCTGCACGTGCGATCGCCTGCTGCCATTGTGCACATCGTGCCTCGTACGCACTGACTTCCTTTTCGCACGCCAGCCACGTTGCATGCATCGACGCACGGTCGTCCTGTGTAGCCACATCTTGGGCAGGCTGTGGATGGGTCGTACTGCCACATACCGGACACGGATGCCCATCGGACAGCACCATTGCCAGCTCAGATGCTTGTGTGCGCACGTATGCATGCTGTGCAGACATGTGTGCTGCATGCGCCTGATCACGCAAACGCACCGCATCCGTCAGCGCATCGTGTGCGTGCGTATAGGCATTGCGCGCCACACACCACGCGTCCAATGCCGATTGCACGGCAACGACGCGCATGTGTTGCGATTCTGCATGCCCATATTGTTGGAGTGTGTGTTCGTGTGTCTGTATTGCAGCCATGATCGCGGTGTATTGTTGTTTTTGCTGTGCAATATGTGCGGCAACGACATGGATCTGCTGCGTGCGTGTGGCGTGCATGTGTTGCTGCGACTGCATTTCTTGTTCCCACGCTGCGAGCATGTCGCGCTGCGGGAGTGTGTGTTCCATCATGTGCACAGTGTGTTGCCATTGCGCACGTTGTGCGGCGATGTCTGGGAGCTGTGCGCATTGGAGCGCAATCGCATCGACACGTTCGTTGGCGCGTGCTTCTTGTTCGAGAGCTGTACGGTGCTGGCTTTGCAACGCTTCACATGCGTTCGTCGCGTTGGCAATCGTCTGCAAAAGCGGTATGAGCTGGGATGCGCGCTCTGCGCGTGCAAGGCGCACTGCCATCGCTTCCACGTGTGCCCGCTGGGCGTGCAACGCATCGTATTCCTGCTCTACGGCGTGCAGCTGTACAAACGACTCTTCCAGCGCATACGCAAAACGCGCAGCTTGCTGCATGGCATCGTGCTCTGCTGTAAGCAATTCGCTTAAATCAGTGTGCGTCTGCACGGCTTCCGTGGCGTGTTGTGCTGCACGCAGGAGTGCATCGTCCAGCCAATCATCGGTGCATTGTTGTGGTGTCGTGGCATCGATCCATTGTTCGTCGATCATGTGCTGGATGAGCATGAGACGCCGATCTGCACACATGCGTTCGTGTTCTTTCGCCTGGTCGAGGACATTTTTGGCGTACTCGGTCAGTCGGACATACACATCGTCGGAGAACAACGTGCGCAGTATGTGTTCTTTTTGGTCGGTCGGAGCAGTCAGTAAGGACGCATACTCCCCTTGAGGCAATAAGACGACTTGACAAAACTGACTGTGCTTGAGCCCGATCAACCGAAGCACTTCCGCATCGACATCCGCTTTGCGCGTACACAGCAACCGTTCGGGATCACCTCGATACATCGCAACAGAAAATCCACTTTCTGTTTTCATCCCTGCGCGTTTGTGCGCCATTTGGCGGACGATGCGCCACGGTTCATCGGCGATGCGAAATACAAAATCGACACGCGTCGGCACATCGTCACGGGCAAACTGGCTGCGCAATGACGATGGATCCGTTTTGCGATCAGCCCCACTGGCAAACCCATACAGCGCATAACACATCGCATCAAGGAGCGATGTTTTTCCCGACCCTGTAGCCCCAGCGATCACAAACACATTGCCCAGTGCTTCAAAATCGATGCACTGCTCGTCTCGATACGGACCAAACGCTTGAACGATCAATCGCACCGGCTTCATGTCGATGTCTCCTCTGCCCGTACCGCATCGATCCAACAACAAAACGTATCCACAACCGCGTCATTACAATCTGTCTGCCATACAGAAGCATAAAAGGTGCGAAACAAAGAACAAACGTCGGTAGGAGGCACCGGCTCTTGTGGGGATTCCAAATCATGTACATCCGATGCATATGCGACATGTTGTACGTGCAGTGCGTTTGGATATATCGTGCGAATCGTTTCCATAGGATACAAAATATGGTGCGTATCCGTCAGCTGTACAAAAACGTAATCGTCGCTACATGCATGTGTGCGGATGTCTTCGAGCGTACCGCGCACAGTGCGCAATCTCCGTTGCGGGATAAGGGGAATGAGCTCCGTATGCACGTCGTGATCGAGCACGATGTGTGTGATGCTTTTTGTATGGTGCTCCTCTTCGATCGCATACGCATACGGCGATCCCGCGTAGCGAACACGCGCACTGCCAACGGCATGGGCGCGATGCAAATGACCCAATGCCGTATAATCAAACAAAGAAAATCGGTCCGGACGGACACTTTGTGCCCCGCCAATCGACAACGGACGCTCCGCATCTGTCCACGCTTCCGTCTGTGACGAACCAACAAAAGCATGCGCCACAAGAATGTGGTACGCCTGCGGATGCGCCTCGATAAACGGGGCAATGAGTGAGATGATCGCCTCCCACGCATCGTCGTGGGTCCGTATGTGCGCCACATCGTCCGCACCATTGCGCTGCAGCAGCCAGTCGCGCACGACGAGCGGATCGGCGTAAGGGACACGGTGGACGTATACGTCATGGGGATGAGCAATATAAAATGGGTCAAATAAATCGTCCAAACTCCCAGAAATAACGAGCTGCTGACGCGCCAAAAAGCGACTGCCAAAAGACAATCGCTCCGCATGGTCGTGGTTTCCTGCAATGACGACCATCGGGACACCACAATCATGGACGATGCGATGCACGACATCGTCAAACAGTCCAATCGCATCTGCCGAAGGAATGGCACGGTCGTATACATCACCACTTAACAAAAAAACGTCTGGACGGATGCGATCGACGACATCGACAATCGCGTCCAAGACGCAACGTTGTTGATCAATAAGCTTTGTGCCGTACACCACTTTGCCAAGATGCCAATCGGCAGAATGCAAGATGTTGATCATGGTGTGGCTCCTTTTTCTCAAAAAAACTATATTCATTATACGCCACAAAAGATGCCGTGTCAAAAAGACGATGCCAAAACAAGACAAAAGTACACAAAGTCACGCATTTTAATGCAACGCAACTTTTTTTACCACAGCGGCTTTCATTTCATGTGGTACTAATACTCAAGATCATTAAAAAATTGAAGTGATTGACTTATTTCCTTGCACTCCGCATGGAAATATCCCGCATATTTTTAGAATCATCGCGGCTGATCATCACGAC
>JAGWXQ010000071.1 GCA_018969805.1 Paenibacillaceae bacterium
GATCGCACTCGTAGACATTGGTAAGCTGGATGCATGGGTCGCGATCTGCATCATTTCGCGGGAGTTTGCGGTGACGGGACTGCGGCAAGTCGCGTTACTCGAAGGCCGTGTGCTCGCTGCAAGTGCATGGGGAAAATGGAAGACGATGACCCAAATTACGATGATTATTGCCTTATTGCTCAACAATTTCCCGTTTCATTATGTGCATATTCCTTTTGACGTGGTGGTGTGCAACTTAGCCGTTGTCATTACCCTGATTTCTGGGTTTGATTATTTTCATCGCAACCGTGCACTCATAGAATCGCTGCGCGTGGAGGAAAAAGGCTAAAAGGAGCGAGCACATGACAAAAAGCGCAGAAATTGTGTGCATTGGGACGGAATTGCTGCTGGGACACGTCGTCAATACGAATGCATCGTGGCTTGCAACGCAGTGTGCAGCGAGTGGCATCGACGTGTATTATCAGACGGTCGTTGGTGATCGCGTTTCGCGCATCGTCGATGTGCTTGCGCTTGCAGCGCAGCGCGCGCACATCGTCATCTGCACAGGTGGCCTTGGTCCAACGATGGACGATGTGAGCAGAGAAGCGCTTGCAGCCCATACATGTACCACACTCGTCGTCGATCCGTCGGCGGCCATGCGGCTGCAAGAAGCCGCAGCGCGGTCAGGGCGCACTGTGGACGAGTCGTACTACCGTCAGGCGCATACACTTGACGGTGCGGACGTATTGCAGAACGACGTCGGTTTGGCGATCGGAACTGCACTTGTGCACGACGGCGTGCGGTACGTGTTGCTCCCAGGTCCCCCACGGGAAATGAAGGCGATGTTTTCGAACTACGCGTTGCCGTGGCTTGCTGTCGATGGTGTCCGATTGCACTCAATCATGGTGCGGTTGACGGGTATCGGGGAAGGGGATGTCGCACGTGCACTGGAGCCACTCATCCGACATCAGACCGATCCGACGATTGCGACGTATGCTGGCATAGGAGACGTGCTTGTGCGCATTACGACGCGTGCAGATGCGCAGGCCAGCATGCGCTGTGCGCCGATCGTACAGACGATGACATCACTGCTCGGGCAATACGTGTACGCGATGGAAGACGTGTCGCTCCCTACGGTGCTTGTACACCGACTTACGGAGCGCATGCAGACGCTTGCGGTCGCCGAAAGCTGTACCGGCGGTGCGGTAGCGCATGCGATCACGTCAGTACCTGGAAGTTCCCGCGTATTGCGCGGGGCGATCGTCGCGTACACAGACGCGTGCAAGCAAGACGTGCTCGGTGTGTCTCAGGATGTGCTCGCCCAAAACGGCGCGGTCAGCGATGCAGCTGCGCGGGAGCTGGCGTCGTGTGTGCGCAGACGCTTGGGAAGCGACTTTGGCATCGCGACGACGGGGACGCTTGGACCAGACGATCCGGTGCGCGAAGCGTTTGTCGCTGTGGCGCACAAGGGCGGATGCATCGTGCACCACGTGCCGCTCGTAGGCACAGATCGGGACACAAACAAACAGCGCATCGCGATGGCTGCACTCGCATGTTTGTGGAGACATACGACTTGACAGCTGCGTCATTGATCTTGTATACTCTCTATATACGGAAGCACCGTACAATTTAGGTGGTTCTTTTTTTGTGCACCTGATGCGGATCCCCTATTGAAAACATATATCCAGAGCGTTGCCTTTTGCCTGATCGCATAAGGCGTTTTTGTAAAACGGATACATGTATTGCAATACGGATTGGTATCATACGAAGGGGAGTGGCAAAGATGGGTGATCGGAAGCAGGCACTGGAAGCGGCGTTGCGCCAAATCGAAAAGCAGTTTGGTAAAGGATCGGTCATGCGGCTCGGGGAAAATACGGACATGCAAGTCGAGACGGTGTCGAGTGGGGCTCTCGCACTTGATATTGCGCTCGGTGTTGGGGGCTTTCCGCGTGGGCGCATTATTGAAATATATGGACCAGAATCATCGGGGAAGACGACCGTCGCACTCCATGCGATCGCAGAAGTCCAGCGGCGTGGCGGGCAAGCGGCGTTTATCGATGCGGAGCACTCGCTTGATCCGGTGTATGCGTATAAGCTCGGCATTCAGACCGATGAGCTGCTGCTGTCGCAGCCCGATACGGGTGAGCAAGCACTGGAAATCGCCGAAGCACTCGTGCGCAGTGGTGCGGTCGATATTATTGTCATTGACAGCGTCGCGGCCTTAGTGCCCAAAGCGGAGATTGAGGGTGAGATGGGCGATGCGCACGTCGGATTGCAAGCACGCCTTATGTCGCAAGCGTTGCGCAAGCTCTCTGGAGCGATCAGTAAGTCAAAGACGATTGCCATTTTTATTAACCAATTGCGAGAAAAAGTCGGTGTTATGTTTGGAAATCCAGAGACGACACCAGGTGGACGAGCACTAAAGTTTTATGCATCGGTGCGCCTAGACGTCCGTCGCATCGAAACGATCAAAGCGGGCAATGACATGATCGGAAACCGTACGCGCATCAAAGTCGTGAAAAACAAAGTGGCTCCACCGTTTAAGCAAGCAGACCTCGACATTATGTACGGTGAAGGCATCTCGCGTGAAGGCAGCATCGTAGACCTCGGTGTCGAAATCGGGACGATTGCGAAAAGTGGTGCGTGGTTTTCGTTTGAAGGGGAGCGGCTTGGGCAAGGACGAGAAAATGCGAAGCAATTTTTAAAAGACCATCCACACGTCGCCGCCACGATCGAAGGACGCATTCGGGATGCGGTGCAAGCGGTACCTGCGAGCATCCCGACGACACCGAGTGCAGAAGAGGCGTGAGCGCATACGGCGATGCGGTGCGCGCACTTGCGAGGAAGGCGTATACGATCGCACAATTGCGCGCGATATTGGTGCGCAAGCAGCATGCAGAAGAAGACATTTGCGCATGCATCGAGCGGTTGCAAGCCATAGGATATGTGAACGATGAGCGTGTGGCGCAGGCGTTTGTCGCCCAAAAGAAAAGCAACCGCGGTGCACGGTGGCTCATACAGGCGATGCGGCACAAGGGCATCGAGGAGCACATCGCCCAAGAAGCCGTCGATGCGCTGTCGAAAGAAGAAGTGCGCGCCCATGCGCTGACATGGGCGAAGCGAAAGATGCATGCATACGCAGGACACAAGCTGTACGCAGCACTCATCCGCAGAGGATACGACGCATCCGTCGCCCGATGGGTGTGCGACGAATGCACAAAGCCCGCTCCGTAGAGTGGGCTTTGTGCATTGGGACGATGTGGGCGTGAACCGTATTGACTGGTGGCGTTATTTTCTCACTACCGCCAAGTTGACTGCGTTTGGACGACCGTCTACGTTCGGCTCACTGACGGTGCTTTCTGTAGCTTTTCCGTGCTCCCACCACGCCATGGTTGTAGAGCCGCCACCATCCATGTTGATCGCATTGTGCGCCCCAAATGCATGCAATGTGCGCGCTACATCACGCAAATCCATTCCATCGCTGTATTTATCATATTTTCTTCCGGAAACAGTGAATAAATACACCTTTTTTCCGTCTTGACTTACACCAATTGCCGTGCGTGGATGAAGTTCATTGCTGTTACTTCTAGGTACGGCATTGTTTAAGATCAAGCCACCGTCTGAAGATGGGAATGAACCGATTGCGATGTCAAAGGAGGAAAGGTCATCCCCATCTTTTATAGCACTAATTAATCCGGGTGTGCCATCTTTTTTGACCACAAATGTAGGACATTTTTTTTCTGCTGGGCATTTTGTGCCAAGCGTTCCTTCAGATACGAATAAAGACGGTGTACTGTCTTTCCATCGCGATCCGAAATTAAACGAATTTATTGCAAATATAGCTTTTATACCACTATTATTCAAATTTGTTAAAAAATCTCTTGTTCTTATTGCGCCCGAATCTTCACCTTTATGCCCATCGGATGCTTTCGTAGCTAAAAATGACACATTTTTTGTCGTATCTACTTCTACGATATCTGCGTAATTTTTTGCAGACAAGTTTGTAGAAGTATAAGGGGTGGTACTATAAGTTTTTATGTCTAGTCTCATCATTTTTACGCCATCAATAACTGTATGTGCGTTTTCCCAGCTAGCATTTGTTTGTATATTACTTGAGTCAATATTAACTTCAAATCTAGGCAAGCTATTATAAAAGGGGGCTGTCGAACTTGCATACGCTTCCTGACGTGCGAGTCCTGCACCTGCGATGAGCACGGATCCTATAGCGAGAATCAGTATAAACCATTGTTTTTTAGAGTGTATATCATCGATGTCATCTCCTTGTTGTGTTTTTTAAATGTATATTTCGATAGGCACAGCTCTTTCAAACAACAATTTCACTTTCTCGATAAGACCAAGTCTCTATGCAGATGTATTTTACAGGAAAATAGGAGAAGTGCCTCCTTTTATAAAATTCTAATCACTTCACATTTTATTGTATTCATTCCAATTGACATCCTGGATTTTTTTGAGTTTGGTATCGCTTGTGATCGATTGTTCCTCCTTCCTGTGTAAAAAAAGAACGTGCTGCACGCATAAACATGTGTTTGTTCTTGCTTATTTTTGGAACGACGATGCCGTACCAGACGAAGCAATTGATCCATGCAGGATGTCACGATGTGTCGTGGATGTCACCCATCACAAGCACCTACTTTCTTTTTTTTTACAAAACTATAATAACACACATTTTGAGTTTATGTAAATACTGTTTTAGACGCGTGTTTGTTTCAAATTATAGCTTATTTACTCTTTTCTATAAATGGTATTTTAGAGTAATTTTAATCAAACATAATGTTTCTTTGTGTCGCTGGTGCACAAAAAAAGAATTCGATCGGCCTTCTTTTTTGCACCAAGCCCATGCCGCGGACGCATGTCCACGGCATGGGCTTGGTGTTTGACGTGCACGATGTCCAACGATGTGATATGATGGACGTATTCACAGTGCACATGGCGTGCTCGACCGCATGATGTACGGTAGTGCACATAAAAAACAAAAGAGGGTGCGAGACGTGGTGGTGTCCATACCGACAAACAGTCCGCTGCATCCTGCGCAAGTCGAACACGTGCGGGCGTTGTTGCCCACGTTGGATGCGGCGCAATCGATGTGGTTGAGCGGATTTTTGGCAGCATGTGCGCAAGGCAGCTCCGTGGTGGCGGGGGGATGTGAAGTGCATGTGCTGTGTGCGTCGCAGACGGGCAATGCTGAGCGATTGGCGAAAAAGCTCGGTGCGTTGCTGACAGAGCATGGGCATCGTTCGACCGTGTGGGCGATGCGCGAAGTAAAGGTTGCGCAATTGAAGAAGATGGGCTTTGTATGCGTCATTGCGAGCACGCATGGTGAAGGAGAGCCACCGGACAATGGGCGTGCATTGCATGAATTGCTGCACAGTGCGCGTGCGCCGAAGCTCGATGGCATGCGCTATGCGGTGTTGTCGCTTGGGGATTGTTCGTATCCGTTGTTTTGTCAGACGGGCATTGATTTTGATCAACGTTTTGCTGCTTTGGGTGCACAGCGGTTGCGTGATCGCGTCGATTGCGATGTGGATTATGACGATGCCGCAGCCCAGTGGATGAACGATCTTGTGCGCATCTTTGGAAGTGCTGCTGCTCCACATGTGCAGGTCGTCGCACAAGAAGAGCGCGTTCCTGCGGTCGTGTATTCTCGTGCACATCCGTGGCAGGCGACGGTGCTGGAGAATACAAACCTCAATGGACGTGGGTCTGATCGTGAGACGCGGCACATTGCGTTGTCTTTGGACGGATCTTCGTTGGTGTATGAGCCAGGAGACTGTATCGGCATTTTTCCGCACAACGACCCCGCCCTCGTACAAGATATTCTCGATGTTCTCGATTGGGATGGGGACGCTGTTGTGGCGTTGCCCAAATCGGATGTGCGCGTCTCTTTGCGCGAGGCGTTGGGCAAACATCTTGAAATTACGGTCGTGAGCAAGTCTTTGCTGAACAATGTGCAGGCGTATAGTGCACACGAACAGTTGCACGCGATGATGCAGGCGGGCCAGGAGGCGGTGGTGAAAGCATACGTCAGTGGCATTGATGTGCTTGATGTCTTGCGCGATTTTGCACCGTGGACGTTTTCTCCAGAAGTATTTGTCGGTTTGTTGCGCAAGTTGCCTCCACGGTTGTATTCGATTGCCAGCAGCCAGCGAGCGAATGCCGATGAAGTGCATGTGACGATTCGGGCGGTGCGCTATGCATCGCGGGGAAGGGTGCGCCACGGTGTGTGCTCGGTGTATTGTGCAGAGCGTGTACAGCCCGGTGACACGGTGTCGATGTACGTGCATACGAATGCAAATTTCAAGTTGCCCCCGAGTCATGATACACCGATCATTATGGTTGGACCGGGTACGGGGGTCGCCCCGTTTCGCGCATTTATGGAGGAGCGCGAAGCTGTAGGCGCACGTGGTGATGCGTGGTTATTTTTTGGTGATCGACATTTTGTGACTGATTTTCTGTACCAGACGGAGTGGCAGCGGTGGTTGCACAAAGGGGTGCTTACGAAGCTCGATGTCGCTTTTAGCCGTGATGGCGATCGAAAAGTATACGTACAGCATCGGATGCGTGCGCAAGCAAGTGCGTTGTATGCATGGTTGGAACGCGGAGCGGTGTTGTACGTATGTGGAGATGCCTCGGCGATGGCGCGCGACGTGCACGCTGCGTTGCTTGCGGTCGTGCAAGAACAGGGGGGCATGTCTGAAGCGGAGGCGGTCGCGTACGTCGAGCAGCTGATCGCCCAGCAGCGGTACCAAAGGGACGTGTATTGATGTGCGTGTGAACAATGGCGTCGTATGGTGCGCGCAGCGTGCGTGATCGGATTGATGGACCATATTTTGCGCAACGGGCATATGGACGTGTCAAACGGGCGCGATCAGCGGGAGGGAGAGTCTGGTGGAAAAAATTATACCGCTTGCTTTGCATGAACATGGTGCACCGAGCGATGTTGAGCACATCAAAATTGCGAGCAATTACTTGCGGGGTTCCATTGCACAGGAGCTGGACAATCCGATTACCGGGGGCATCAGCGCAGAAGACAATCGGTTGATGAAGTTTCATGGCAGCTACTTGCAAGACGACCGCGATGTGCGCTACGAGCGGGAGCAACAACGGCTCGAGCCGTTGTATCAGTTTATGGTGCGTGTGCGCATCGCGGGGGGGATTTTGACACCTGCGCAATGGCTCCAAATGGACCATATTGCATCGACGGCCGCAAATGGGACGTTGCGCATTACGACGAGACAAGCGCTGCAGCTGCACGGCGTACTCAAGTGGAATATGCGTCCAATGATGCGGCGCATCCACGATGCGTTGTTGACGACGATTGCAGCGTGTGGGGATGTCAATCGCAACGTGATGTGTTCCCCGACACC
>JAGWXQ010000072.1 GCA_018969805.1 Paenibacillaceae bacterium
GTTTTTGTCTACAGCTGCTCAGCCGTACAATCGCCACGCCCTCATGCTCGGCATTTTTCTAAGCGGGGCATTGCTTTGTGCGGGTACATCGATTGTTGTGGGCGCATCGTGGGCGGGGGTATGGGCCATCGGCATCGCGATGGGCATCAGTACGATTGCGGCAAACGTCTGTTTATTTCAAGGATTTGCGGTCGGAAATCCTACCGTCATCGCATTACTCAGCGCGATGCCCCCTGCACTCGTCGTCTTGCTCGCATACGTCACGTGGGGCGAGGCGCTCACCATCGGACAAATCATCGCTTTTGTGTGCATCTTGTGTGGCGTATTGATCGTACGCAGTGCGCGCCGCATTCGTTGGACGGAACTGCAAGGTGCGCAATGGGGCGTACTTGCACTCATTTGTTTTGCACTGACGGATATGCTGGGCAAGATGTCCACAAAGCTTGAGGCGCAGACGTTGCCGACACTCACGGTCGCATTTTTGACAGGTGTCGTATTTTTTGCGATGCGCACTGCATTGCGTCGCGATGCGCAGCGTGCGCTTGGCCGTGCCGTGCGCGTCGGGATGGTCATAGGGATTACCAATGCGGTCGGAATGGTGTGCATCGTATCGGCATTTGCCCTTGGGATTACGGGACTTGTCTCGGCGATCGTCGCGACAAATGCCCTGCTCATCGTCTTGTACACACGCATTCGTGGCATCGAACGATGGCATCGCAACGAATCGATCGGCATGGTGTGCACGCTCATCGGAATCGTACTTCTGCCCATTCTTTCGTAATGCACGTGCCCACACGATCGCCTGCGCGTTGCGCAATGTACGGTGATTTGGATACAATCAACTCGTCTGCTGCCACAGTGTCGTCTGGTACACAAGAGAGGGGGACGGATGATGATGGACGACCGTACAGTTCCGCATGCTGCGCAAAACACGGAATGCCCGAAAATACTGATCGTCACTGCTGTGCAAGCAGAATATGACGCGGTCGTACGTGGACTGCGCTCCATCCCGCACGCTGCACACGTCCTCATCAGCGGCATCGGTCCGATCACCGCTGCGGTACATACGACGCGTGCGCTCAATGCCCCTTATATCGGAGTGCTTTCGCTCGGTATTGCTGGTGCGTATACGGCCCCACACGATGCCGTGTGCATTTCTACCCACATCGTCTGTACTGATTATGGCGTACAATATGCCGACGGTACGTTTGGGGTCCCGCCTGGCTGGCCAACACACACGTACGCATCCCCTCCGGCACTTGTGCACCGATGCGCACAGGCAATCGATGCGCTGCAATCCGACTGCACGGTCGTCTGCGGTTGTATCCTGACCGTCCCTTATGCGACCGGAACAGCACAAACTGCGGACGTACGGCGCGCGTCGGGATGTGTCGCTGAGGCGATGGAAGGATACGGAGTCGCTGCTGCGGCCCACGCATGTGGCGTCCCGATGCTCGAAATACGCACGATATCCAACGTCGTCGGTCCGCGCGACACCGCCTCGTGGCGTACGCGGGAAGCACTCGACCGACTGACCCAAATCGCTCCCGCGCTCGTACGTAAGGAGGTGTGGTCGTGCTCTCCATAGCCATATCGCCGTGCCCAAACGACACGTACGTATACGATGCACTCATCCATAGACGCGTGCCCGATGCCCCGGAATGCACCGTCACGTGGGTGGACATCGAGCACACAAACGCCGCTGTCCAGCGTGCAGACTGCCCCTACGATGTTCTTAAAATCTCCTACGGTGTCCTACCGTACGTGCATGCCTCGTATGGGTTATTGCCGTGTGGAGGCGCATTTGGTCATGGTGTCGGTCCACTCGTCGTTCATCGTCCATCTGTGCAGACGTGGACGCGTATCGCCATCCCCGATGTGCATGCGACTGCTACAGTACTGCTGCACTTGTGGCTGCAAAAGCCCAGTGGCGTGTCTTTCATATGTATGCGCTATAGCGACATCATCCCCGCAGTACGCGACGGTACAGTCGATGCGGGTGTCGTCATCCACGAAGCGCGGGGCATCGTCGATGACATCGGTTTGCACGTCGCCGTCGATCTCGGATCGTGGTGGGCGCACCGCACATCCTTACCCGTCCCGCTCGGTGCCATCGCGGTTCGTCGGCAGTGCGATTGGGCCTCCATCACCCGATACATCCGATCCTCTCTCCTGCGCGCCTCACTGCACGACGCACTGCCCCTCATTACGCGCCACGCACAGCACCCCGACATCGCGACCGTACAAGCGCACATCGACCGCTACGTCAATGCGCATACGTACGACATCGGCGCGTCCGGCTTTCTTGCTGTATCCCGCTTATGCGAGGAAGCGCAAGCGATCGGCTTGTTTCCGCCCATCGATTGCGCTTCCAAGTTTCTTATTTCCTGATCGCTTGCCTTAGGTCATGACCAAGCACACGTCATTGCTAAACGCGACCGGGTCTTCCAATGGCAATCCCTCAATCAACAACGCTTGCTGATACAATAGCCGTGCATACAATGCAAACTTCGCCTCATCCGCATCAAACGCCTGTTTGAGTGCACGAAACACATCGTGCTGCACGTTTACTTCCAACACTTTCTTTGCCTCTACAGGCGCGCGATTCGGTACGTTGTTGAGCACTTTTTCCATTTCAATCGTCAGCTCGCCTTCGCTCGTCAAGCACACCGGATGGGCGCGCAAACGCTGCGACGGACGTACGCTGTGCACAGCGTCCCCGAGTACTTTTTTTACGGCATCGAATACGTCATCGTGCTGTTGTTCGGGTGTGTCTTGCTGGGCACCCAGCAATTCGTCCAGTCCTAGATCACCTGAAGAAATCGAGCGAAACTCCTTGTCTGCATAGCTGCGCATCATCTTCAGCGCAAACTCATCGACGTCATCCGTCAAATACACCATCTCAATGCCTTTTTCCCGCAACGCTTCAATTTGGGGCATTTTGGCAATGCGATCGTGCGATGAACCCGTCGCATAATAAATATATTTTTGTCCTTCACGCATGCGCTCGACATACTCTGCAAGCGTGACAAGCTTGGACTCTGTCGATGAATAAAACAGCAATAAATCCTGCACATCGGCCTTATGGGCACCAAACTCATTGTACGCCCCAAACTTCAGTGGACGCCCGAACGCTTTAAAAAACTGCTCGTATTTTTCACGATCGTCTTTTAAGAGCGACTCCAAATTGCTTTTGATTTTGTTTTTGATGTTGCGCGCAATGACGAGCAGTTGGCGATCGTGCTGCAGCATCTCACGGGAGATGTTCAGCGACAAATCTTCGGAATCGACCATTCCTTTCACAAACCCGAAATGTTCCGGCAACAACGTCGCGCATTTTTCCATGATGAGCACGCCACTGGCGTACAGTTCGAGTCCGCGCTCGAAGTCCTTCGTAAAATAATTAAACGGGGTCTCTGACGGAATGTACAAAATGGCTTGGTAGCGCACCGCCCCATCTGCTTGCACGTGGACGTAGCGCACGGGTACATCGTGTCCATAGTGCTTGTCTTTGTAAAACTGCATGTACGTATCGTCGGTCAATTCGGATTTGTTTTTCCGCCAAATGGGCACCATTGTATTGATCGTCTCACCGTCGAGCTTAATCGGATACCGAATAAAATCAGAATACTTTCGAACAATGTGCTTGATGCGCCCAGCATGCAAATAGTCCTCGTACGCAAGCGACTCGTCTTTTTGCTCTACCGCCGTCTCGTACGTGTCCAAGCGAATTTTGAGCGTCACCGACGTCCCGACACCGACCGCATCGACAGGCTCAATCGTGTACCCGTCTGCCCCCGTCGAATGCCAGCGGTGCGCCACATCCGTGCCATACGCTTGTGAAACGACCGTAATCTCATCTGCGACCATAAACGCACTATAAAAGCCCACACCAAACTGACCGATCAGCGCATGCCCCTCTTGCTGCGCGACTTGCTTCTTAAATGCGAGCGAGCCACTTTGCGCGATGACACCGAGATTGTCTTCCATTTCTTGCTTGGTCATCCCGATGCCCGTATCGCGAATCGTCAATAAACGATTCGGTTCATCGATCGAAATTTCAATGAAGTAGTCATCTGCGTGAAACGTCATGGACTCATCGGTGAGCGCTTTGTAGTACAGCTTGTCGATCGCATCGCTTGCATTGGAGATGAGCTCGCGCAAAAAAATTTCGTGCTTCGTGTAGATCGAGTGAATCATCATCTCCAGCAACCGCTTCGACTCCGCTTGAAACTGTTTTTTTTCCATAGTGTCCCTCCCGAAAGATGCGCTTTGCACAAAAAATAATACACGAAATCGTCCATGCAGTCAAATGAAAACACCCCCGCGTGGGGGGTGTCCGTTACCGCAACAATTGCAGTACGCCTTGCGGGGACTGGTTTGCTTGTGCGAGCATCGCTTGCGCCGCTTGCGCCAAGATGTTGTTTTTCGTTTGGGACATGAGCTCTTTTGCCATATCGACGTCGCGAATCCGTGACTCCGAAGCCGTCAAGTTTTCTGCGGACGTTTGCAAATTGTTGATCGTGTGCTCTAGGCGGTTTTGTGCGGCACCAAACACACCTCTTTGTGTCGATACGTCTACGATTGCTGCATCAATTTCGGTAATGAGTGTTTGGGCATCTCCTACCGTAGCAATGATTGCGTCTGCCTCTTTAGATGTGACAAGAGTGTTCAAATTGCTTGAACCACCGAGCTGATTTGTGTTCATGTCTCCAAACGCAACCGTCATTGTTTGTCCATTGTTTGCTCCGATCGCAAACACTGCAGCATCCGCTGGGTTTTCAGTTGTACTTTCAGCAGTTTTTACAGACACCAAATCATCAGTGATTTTATCTGCGATTTCAGTTGCTGTGTCTGTTGTAGAACCGGTCACTGTCATTTTTATACCAAGTGTGTCAAAGTTGAACGTCTGTTCACCCGCAGTACCCATCGCTGCTACGGTCAGCGTTTGTGATACTGTCGCACCGTTGACATTCGCCGTCAGTGTTAATTTGTCGTCAGTATTATCGAAAGTGTACGTAGTTCCCGAGGACGCGTTCGATACGTCAAGCTTGCTCACGGTGATCGCGCCGTCGCCCGTCGTCAGTGCTTTACCGACTTTTGTCGAGCTCGTGCCATCCAAAGATGTCACAAGAGACCCATTGAGCAATGTTTTTCCGTTAAATTGTGTTGTATCAGCGATCCGATCGATTTCTTTGGCGAGCTCTTTGAGCTCTTCCCCGATCGCCGTCCGGTCTCCATCTTGAAGCGTGCTGTTGGACCCTTGTACCGCGAGCTCCCGCATCCGCTGCAAAATGCTGTGCGTCTCATTGAGCGCACCTTCCGCTGTTTGGATCATGGAGATCGCATCTTGCGCATTGCGCGACGCTTGGTCTAGTCCCCGAATTTGTCCGCGCATTTTCTCGGAAATCGCAAGCCCTGCCGCATCGTCCCCTGCACGGTTGATGCGCAAGCCTGAAGACAGTTTCTCGATCGACTTGGACAAATTGTCATTGTTGCTGGACAATTGTCTGTACGTATTCAGCGCGGTAATGTTGTGGTTGATTCTCATGGTCGTCTCCTCCTTGAATATTATTTTTTCACTTCCGTGTGCAACCGCCCATGGCAAACAAATGATGATGTTTTCGGGAGAGGAGTGCATCGGTGGTCGGCCGCCCATCAATATCCCCTCTTAGTGTCTTTATCGGTTGCGGGCGGCATCGAATGTATAGCATTACGGTTTACTTTAAACTTTTATTTTTAATTTTTATATCGGGATTTTTCTATTAAAAATCTTGTGGTTGCGTCGCCTCTGTTGTTATTGCTCTTTTTTTTGCATAAAAAAAAGCCCCTTGTATGAGGCTCTTTTTTTCTAGCGCAACAATTGCAATACCCCCTGGGGCGTTTGGTTCGCTTGGGCAAGCATCGCCTGTGCTGCTTGGGCGAGGATGTTGTTTTTTGTCTGAGACATGAGCTCTTTTGCCATATCGACATCGCGAATGCGCGACTCCGACGACGTCAAATTTTCCGCTGACGCTTGCAAGTTGTTGATCGTATGTTCGAGTCGGTTTTGTGCTGCACCAAAAACGCCTCGTTGTGTCGATACGTCAACGATCGCCGCATCGATTTCTGTGATCAACGTCTGTGCTTTTGCGAGTGTGTCGATCACCAAGTTTGCCCCAACTGAATTAACAAGCGTATTGATGTTGCTCGCATTTCCGAGCTGATCGGTATTCATATCGCCAAACGAAACGAGCATATTTTGTCCTGCATTGGCACCAATTGCAAACTGCGCCGAACTGCTTCCCGATGCTGTATTCACTGATTGCAAATTGGTTGCAATTTTATCTGCGATATCCGCACCCGTATCGTTGGGATCCCCACCTCCTGTGATGGTGAGCGACACACCAAGCGTATTAAAGTTGAGGGTTTGCTCTCCTGCGGTGTTCATTCCTGCCACAGTCAGTGTCTGCGATACCGTTACACCGTTGACTGAAGCAGACAAGGTCAGATTATTTCCCACATCCGAAAACGTATACATCGTGTTGGCCGCCGCATTCGATACGTCAATTTTACTGACGGTAATCGGACCCGTAGTGCCCAAAGCGTCCCCGACCTGCGCTCCATTTGTCCCATGCAGCGACGTGACAATGGAGCCATTAAGCAGTGTTTTTCCGTTAAATTGTGTCGAGTTGGCGATGCGGTCAATTTCCGAAGCGAGTGCTTTTAGCTCTTCGCCGATTGCCTTGCGGTCTTCTGTCTGCAGCGTATCGTTCGACCCTTGCACGGCGAGTTCCCGCATCCTCTGCAAAATGCTGTGCGTTTCATTGAGCGCACCTTCTGCCGTCTGGATCATAGAGATCGCATCTTGCGCATTGCGCGCCCCCTGGTCAAGTCCACGAATTTGTCCTCTCATTTTTTCAGAAATTGCGAGCCCCGCCGCATCGTCACCCGCGCGGTTGATGCGCAATCCCGAGGATAGTTTTTCGATGGACCGCGACAAATTGTCGTTGTTGCTCGATAATTGGCGGTACGTATTGAGTGCTGTAATATTGTGGTTGATGCGCATTGCGTTTCCCTCCTTGGTTTGGTGCAAGCACCACGTCCATGTGGCACCTCATACGAATCCCCCATTGAAAACATATATCCAGGGGGATCCCTTTTGCTGGATCGCAAAAGGCGTCTTTGTCCGAACACATCGATGAATGGAACTGCGATTGCATACGGTACAATTTATTGCTTGTGCGTAAACAACTGCTGTGC
>JAGWXQ010000073.1 GCA_018969805.1 Paenibacillaceae bacterium
AGCTCAAGCGGTGAAGTCTTTACCGATGCGGCCCATCCCATCGGTATCCCTCCGAAAAACACTGTGCACGCCACACCCAATGCCAAAAACACCGTTCCTCTGCGCTGCATCATGAGATCCATACTCCTTTTTTTCTTGGTGTATTTTTCGTTTTTTCTACGTCTATTTCTTTGATTTTGTTGCTTTGCATTTTTGGGCAATCGCACGCGATGAACCAAATGACTTTTGTTTTGCGATCTGTTCTACATAGCATTTTGTATATGCTGCAATACGCTTGCGGCCTTGCGCCGTTTTGAGATCGCGCACCTGCACGAACAAGTCGCGATCGTTCACAAACGAAGACAGCACTGTCTCAAAACACGCATCACGCGCCTGTCGATCATTTTTGAGCGTCGTCCACTCCGCTTTTTGCAGCGCTTCGCCCGTTCCCACGACGTATGCCGGATGCAAACAAATGCTCTTGTACTTGACAAATACGTAATCATACACCTGCTGCGCAGGCATCGCAAACGACCCCAACTCTTTTACCACTCCAATTGAGAAATCCGTAACACACAGAGCGTGCATCATTTGGTTGTTGCTTGGCACCATCTTTTCTCTGGAGACCGTAACGCCGCGCATCTGATCTAAATAATTGCACACGTTTGGAATATTCACATAAATTTCGGAAAACCATTCCTTTGGAAACCATTGATGGTACCGCACGTTCCACATCGTGTTGCTTTGCTGGATCGTCGCTGCTATACCGACACCTGGGCTGCACACCATGACACACAGTACCACACCCATCGCATGCACCAACATGTTGCGCATCTGTACACCCCTTCATCGTTGCTCCATCAGTTCCGCAAAACCGTCTGAAAGAAATTGCGCTCCACTTTTTCTTTCAAAGAGCTACTTTTGCTGTTTTCCGCATACATTTTGAAATACACAAATTTTCCATTACAGTTAACGACGACAAAACCATCTTTCACATGCACATCGACTGCACCCAGCTTGCGCAACTGCTGGCCCATTTCTGCAGTGCGCCCTTGCAACACCGTCCCCATAAGTCGAAGCAACGTTTGGTCCAGAATTATGGGATCAATGTTCTGCCAATTGGTCGTAGTCGGTTTTGGAACAATGTCATGCCCCGACTTCAACATCGCAATAAGCGCACTGCGAATGCCCCCGATGTCCTTCGCACTACAGCTCCCACCATCGCGGCCACTTGCTCCATCCGGGGCAGGCTGTGGTGGTGGAGGCACCGCTTTCCGTGCCGGATTGTTGCCATTAGACCGTTTCTGCAACGGAGGAATTGTCCCTGTCGGAGTCGGATTGTTGCCATTGGACTGTGGACGCACTTGCGTCCTTTTGCTCGTCGTACCGGTACGCACCTTTTCTTTTTTAACCTTCGCGATGCACGCAGCGAGGGTTCCGGACGTGCGACACGACGTATACGCCCTCTTTTGCCCTTTCGCCAACTGCGCAATGATTTGCTCATCTGCTCTGCGCTCTAATTCACGGACAATTTTTGTCTTGCAATCTTTTTCCGTGCACACAAAGCCTTCATTGCGCAATTCCGCCACAAATTGCCTCGTCTGACGTACATCGGCAGGATTGACAACGCGCGCGCACGCCTCTGGGTTGTTTGTGCAATCGAGGGCATCCACCACCTGATTATATACCGTCGCAGCCGATTGTACAATAGCTGAGATCGCAGCACTTCCCAATGCCGCAAACGTACCCCACACACCCATCCAATCGAATTCCCCCGCAACCGTTTGTGCGACTTTGTACGGAGGGCTTGCCACACGTTGTGCAGATGCACTTCCAACGACAGAAGTAAGCACAACCACCGCTCCCACAACTCCAAACCATACCCGCTTCCACAACATAGTCCGCCCTGCTTGACGCATGACCACCCACTCCTTCGATGTGTATATTGGTATCGCTTCCAATCATATGAACATACATGTATATTGTTATCGTGCGCATCGATACACACACATGCTGCGTTTTTTAGGAAGCGTTATCATTATACCTCGAAGACTTCGCGATGTCAACAAGCATTGTAAAAAACCATCTCCACGGACGCTCCGCGCAACACCGTGTGGGCGTCTTATGGAAAAACCGCCACGCATCGACGCTCGATCACCTCCACGCGATCAACACCGCGCCACATGCGTGGAGCCAGATACAAGTATGTTTTTGATTTCGTTGTCAAAAAGGTCATCCTATGCATGTGCGCTCCATTAGGGTATACTGAAGTCGATATGGATAGGGGGCATGTGTATGGACAGCGCGACACACGTCGTGATGGGCATCGGGCTCGGTGGACTTGCGTACGTCCATCCCGCAGTCGCATCCGATCCACTGACCGCCAGCGCCGTCATGACAGCGACCGTCATCGGTTCGGTACTGCCCGATGGAGACATCGTCTCCCGACTGTGGGGCAAGCACGCCTACATCCGCAACCATCGCGGCATGACGCACGGCATCCCTTCTGTGCTCGTTGGCGCAAGCATTTTGGCTTTGTGCATCGCTCTCGCCGCGCCGCCCGTTTCCCCACTGTTGTTGCTCGTCTGCTCCATAGCAGCCACCCTGATCCACGTCGGTATCGACGTGCTCAATAGCTACGGCACACAAGCACTGTGGCCATGGCGCAAAACGTGGATCGCTTTGGACATCGTCCCTATTTTTGATCCGTTTTTGTTTTTCACACACATCACGGCCATCACGCTGTGGATCAGTGGCATCGCCCCTCCCCAACCTGTATTTGCGGGCTTGTACGCCCTTACCGTACTGTACCTCGTACTGCGCACGTTTGCGCATCGCAACGTACTCCGACGCGTTGCCACATATGCTGCTCCTACACCATATACGACGATCGCCGTGTTGCCCTCTTGGTTTTTGACGCGCTGGTTTTTTGTCATCCGCCATACACCACAGTCGTATACACTCGGACTCATCCAGCACGACACGATTTCCCACGTCGCGCACCACGACAGCCCAAACACACCGTTATGTGACGCATCGCGCAAAGATGCATCTGTTCAGGCGTTCTTATCTTTTTCACGTTTTCCTTACGCACATGTCGAACAGTCCGGCGACACGACGATCGTCTGGTGGTACGATATGCGCTACAAGCTCCTCCAGCCGTATCCACTGCTCGCATACGTCCAATACGACCGCAATAGACAACGGATCCGATCCGATGTCGGCTGGATGCGCCCCGATCACGTGTGGCACATCAACCACTCCAAAGGAGGCGTGCATATGCCCCGCTTTGCTGCACTCGCATTCGTCATCCCAAGCATTTTGTGCCTGATCTTCTCCGGCATCGCTCTGAGCTATTTTGCCACTGGATGGGCACTCACGTGCCTGATCGCAAGCTTTGCGATTACTGGCGTCGGGCTCGCATACAAACGGCGGTGGAACAAGCATCGCCCATAACGACGAGGTGCGTGCCGATGTTGTGCCCCTCTGCAAGCAGCACTCCAATCCCTACAATGATCGATTCACCAATGCGTGGGATGCATCGTTTATATCCACCACAACATAGAGGACAGCGGTGTCCTCCAATATGCTCCGGATGTGCTGCGCATCCGTATTTCAAACCATGTATCCGTTTTACAAAAACACCTTTTGTTTCCACGGCGCATACTGCCCTCTGAAACTATGTTTCGCTTGATGCGAAAAAAAACACACGCGCAACTGTGCACGTGCGTGTGTTGTGAATCGCTGCGCATCCGTTTTTCAAACCATCGATCCGTTTCACAACAACGCTTTTTGCTTCCTCGCAAAAAGCCACCCTCTGGAACTATGTTTTCAATAGGGGATGCGTACGATCATCGATCCGAGGTACAAATTTTTTCCCAAACGATGCCCATCTCAACCAAAATACGAACGCGGGGCACACTGCCGCTCATACGCTGCGATGTGTTCTTCCAACAATAACGTCTGCTCAATATCGTCAATGCCCTCAATCAACGCATGTTTGCGATGGGCATCGATAACAAACGTCTCCGAAAAACCCGCATCATCGTATACGCGACACGACGCGACATCGACTGTCAACGTGTACGGCACTCCAGACCCCGTTCGGTCAAACAACGCATCGACACGCTCTTCCGACAAAATTAGTGGCAATATCCCATTTTTAAAGCAATTGTTGTAAAAAATATCCGCAAACGATGGGGCAATGATGACCCGGAAACCATAGTCTGCGATCGCCCACGGGGCGTGTTCGCGGGAAGACCCACATCCAAAGTTTGCCCGCGTCAGCAAAATCGATGCCCCTTTATACTGCGGTGCATTGAGCGAAAACGTATCGATCGGATTGCCTTGTACATCAAAGCGCCACTCATAAAACAAAAACTGCCCAAAACCTGTGCGCTCAATGCGCTTAAGAAATTGCTTCGGAATGATTGCGTCCGTATCGACGTTTACGCGATCGAGTGGGACGACTTTCCCTGTATGCGTACGCAACGATTGCACAAATCCACTTCCCCTCATGCATGATTGGCGTGCATCGGTGCATTCCACGCACGCACGTCTGTAAACCGCCCACGTATCGCTGCTGCTGCTGCCATTTCGGGTGATACGAGGTGTGTACGTCCCCCACGCCCTTGGCGTCCTTCAAAATTGCGATTGGATGTCGAGGCACACCGTTCCCCCGGTGCCAATACGTCCGGGTTCATCGCAAGACACATGCTGCACCCTGCGTCGCGCCATTCAAACCCCGCATCGACAAAAATTCGGTCCAATCCTTCCGCTTCCGCTTGCCGCTTCACAAGCCCACTTCCAGGGACGACCATCGCGTGCACACGCGGCGATACCCGATGTCCGCGTACGATGTGTGCCGCAGCGCGCAAATCTTCAATGCGTCCATTTGTACACGACCCGATAAACACGCGATCAATCTCGATGTCTGTCATCTTCGTCCCCGGGTGCAACCCCATGTACGCAAGCGCATCCCGCGCGGCTTTGCGTTCGTTTGCAGTCGCAAATTGGTCTGGATCAGGCACGACCCCTGTGATGGACGTCCCCATACCCGGACTCGTCCCCCATGTCACTTGTGGACATACCGCCCCCACGTCGATGACCACACAGGCGTCATACTGTGCCCCCTCATCGGTCACCAGCTGCTTCCAGCGCGCGATCGCCTCATCAAACGCCTCACCTTGGGGCACGTGCGGTCGCCCACGCAAATACGCAAACGTCGTCTCATCCGGTGCAATCATCCCTGCACGCGCGCCCGCTTCGATCGACATATTGCACACCGTCATGCGCTGCTCCATCGACAGCGCGCGAATGGCACTGCCCGTATACTCAATGACGTACCCCGTCGCAAAATCGGTGCCGTGCGCCGCAATAATGTGCAAAATCAAATCTTTCGCCGTACACCCCACAGGCAGTGTCCCGACACAGCGCACTTCCATCGTCTTCGGCTTGTGCTGTGGCAAACACTGCGTCGCAAGGACGTGCTCCACCTCGGACGTCCCGATGCCAAACGCAAGCGCACCAAACGCCCCATGCGTCGATGTATGCGAATCGCCACAGACGATTGTATGCCCCGGATGCGTCAACCCAATCTCCGGTCCCATCACGTGCACGACGCCTTGTTCGACGGCGTGCAAATCGTACAAACGAATGCCAAACTCCTGCGCATTGCGCGTCAATGCATCCATTTGCTGCTGTGAAATTTCGTCAACGACGACAAACCGATCTTTCGTCGGTACGTTGTGGTCCATCGTCGCCACCGTCAAATCCGGGCGACGTACCCGCCGTCCTGCCATGCGCAAGCCATCAAACGCCTGCGGACTCGTCACTTCATGGACAAGGTGCACATCAATGTACAATATGCTCGGCTTTCCTTCTTCCGACCAAATGACGTGTCGGTCCCATATTTTCTCAAACATCGTCTTCATCTGCCCGACTCCTTTCTGTATGCGCACGCATTACGCCATCGTACACATCTTTTCTGCGGTCTTCCCACACAGGGATGCGTGCACGCACTTCATCGATGACCGCACCGTCGAGATCATACACGAGCACCTGCTCGTGGTCACCTGCCTGCGCAAGCACATCGCCCCACGGGGAAACGATGCAGGAGTGCCCGCCCATCCCTTCCTCATGGGCATCGACCGCATTGCAAGCGACGACGTACACTTGGTTTTCGATCGCACGCGCACGTACGAGTACGTCCCAGTGTGCCCTGCGTGCACGCGGCCACTGTGCCACGACAAACAGCGTCCGCGCACCCATTTGTGCGAGCGCACGCATGTGCTCTGGAAAACGAATGTCATAGCACACACACAAACCTGCCAAATGTCCTGCGATCGGCGCCACCACAAGGCGATCTCCCGGGACAAACACTTCGTGCTCCTGCATCAGTCGAAACAAATGCACTTTCGCATACGCATCGATCACGGATCCGTCCCGATCGTACACGATCATCGTGTTTTCCCATTTTTCGCCACGCACTGTAGGAACTGTCCCAGCGACGACACATACCCGATGCTGCGACGCAAACGCCCGCACGTCATCGAGATGCCGCGCATCTACCGCTGGAAACGCATCAAACGCATATCCACTCACCCACATCTCGGGCAATACAATCACATCGGGATCGTGTACGAGTGCGTCTGCCATCATCTGCTGCGCGCGCATGACGTTTGCCCGCACATCCCCAGGGGTGACGTGCATTTGCACGATTGCGATACGCATCCGCATCACTCCTCACGCTGATCATACACGGTACACACCATAAATGCAAGTTTGTCACCACGTGATCAGACACGAGCCCGTACGATCTCGGTCTCGTCAAAAAAAAACGGACAACACAAAAACAGAGCGCGGCCAAGCAACGCTATGTACACCGCCTATTGAAAACATCGTTTCAAAACAAACCGTACTAAGCAAATAGATCGTTCGATGGTTTTGCGTATACCCCCATCTGCCTCTAATACGCATGATTTCAAAAACGCACGTATTTGGTAACGATGTTGATCAACAAGACACATCCTCGTCTTGGCCAAACTTATCCCTCTTGAGATGCGTCCCATCCATGAAAAAAACAGCTGAACAACAAAAAGCGTTTTTTGATCATCATCATCGGCATCGTGTGCAACAAAACATTCGTATTGTATCGCTCGCTATGGTACACTGAGTGCAGCTGTCGCCCTCAAACTCATCCGTATTTCAAACCATCGATCCGTTTCACAAAAATGCCTTTT
>JAGWXQ010000074.1 GCA_018969805.1 Paenibacillaceae bacterium
GTGTCGCTGGACGAAGTGCGCAAGGTGACGTTTCGTGAGATGCAAGATCGATCAAACCAGTTTGCCAATATGTTGCGTCATCTTGGGGTTCAAGAGGGCGACCGTGTATTTTTTTATATGCCAAGGATGACTGCGGTATATGTGGGCATCGTCGGTGCACTGAAAATTGGTGCGATCGTCGGTCCGTTGTTTGAGGCGTTTATGGAAGATGCGGTATACGATCGGCTGCACGATGCTGGGGCGACGATCGTGGTCACGACACAAGCACTCGCCGCGCGCATTCCCGTGCATAAGCTTCCACAGTTGCGCCACGTCGTCCTGATGGACGCCGATCGTCCACTAGCAAACGGAGAAGTCGATGGAGCAGCGTTGCTCGATGCGATGCCTACGACGTGTGCGCTCGCTTGGGTCGATGGAGAGACACCGATGATTTTGCACTATACGTCGGGATCGACCGGAAAACCCAAAGGGGTCATGCACGTACACCGCGCGATGATCCAGCACGATCGTACAGGAGAATGGGTGCTTGATTTGCGACCGGAGGACGTATATTGGTGTACGGCCGATCCAGGTTGGGTAACCGGTACGTCGTATGGGCTGTTTGCCCCTTGGTTGCACGGTGTGACCAACGTCGTATTGCGCGGGCGCTTTGATGCTGCGCGCTGGTACGAAACGATCGCGCGGTTTGGTGTGACGGTGTGGTATTCTGCGCCGACCGCTTTCCGGATGCTGATGGCAGCAGGGGAGCAGCTTTCCCATACGTATGATTTGCATCGTTTGCGGCACATCCTTTCTGTAGGGGAGCCGCTCAATCCCGAAGTCATTCGCTGGGGGATGCACGCGTTTGGACAGCGCATCCACGATACGTGGTGGATGACGGAGACGGGGGCACAAATGATTTGCAACGTGCCGTCCATGGATATCCGGCTCGGTTCGATGGGCAAACCGCTTCCCGGCATTACCGCCGCGATCGTAGATGATGCGGGAAACGAACTTCCACCGTATACGCTTGGTCATCTCGCCATTCGCCCAGGATGGCCGTCGATGATGCGGGGTATTTGGAACAATAAAGCACGATACGACGCCTATTTTGCGATTCAAGGATGGTACGTTTCCGGAGATGCAGCATACATGGACGACGAAGGATATTTTTGGTTTCAAGGCCGTGTGGACGACGTGATCAACACATCGGGAGAACGCGTCGGTCCATTTGAAGTCGAAAGCAAGCTCATCGAGCATCCTGCCGTCGCCGAAGCAGGCGTTATCGGCAAACCAGATGCTTTGCGTGGGGAAATGATAAAGGCGTTTGTGAGTTTGCGTGCGGGATACGTAGAGACCCCCTCATTGATTGCGGAGCTCCAACACCTTGTCAAAACAGGATTATCCGCCCATGCGATGCCTCGAGAAATTGAAGTCATCGGCACGTTGCCAAAGACGCGATCCGGGAAAATTATGCGCCGCGTACTCAAAGCGCGAGAGCTGGGATTGCCACTCGGTGATGTATCGACGATCGAAGAGTGACATGCGCGCGGTAGGAATTGATGGAAGCAAAGGGGAGTGGGTGGTGGCAACGATCGCAGGGACGCAGTGTACGGTCGGTCGGTACAAGACAATCGAAGACATTTGCACCCGGTACGCGGATGCCGATGCCGTATTGATCGATATCCCGATCGGCTTGCCCGAGACAGCACAAGAGGCAAGCGATCGGCCAGAACGGTTGTTGCGCAGCGCACTTGGAAAAAAGGCACGCAGTGTATTTCCCGTACCTTTTCGCCAGCAAGTGTACGCGCTCAGTCGAGCAACCGCGTGGGAGCTCAATCGTTTGTTACATGCGAAGCAAACGCCAATGAGTATGGCGATTTGTCCGGCAATACGTCAAGTAGACGCATGGTTGCAACGCAATCCAGAATGGAAAAACCGTCTTTGTGAAAGCCATCCAGAATATGTGTTTCTCTTGCTCCATGACCACGTACCGCTCTTGCACCAAAAAAACACTCCGGAAGGCGTTTCTGAGCGCATATCGATCCTGCGCACATACGTTGCGAACGTAGAAGAAGTCGTACAAGCATATTGCACAACGTATCGTACAACCAAAAACGACGATGTGCTCGATGCGCTCTGTTTGGCAGTGATCGGACAAGAAGGGCTGCACCACGGCTTTGTCACGATTCCAGAAGTACCGCAAAAAGATGCCTCGGGCTTGTATATGCACATTGTGGTCGGAAACACAAAAAACCCCGTGCATTGATAGGGAACGTACATTGATGCACGGGGATCGCAAGGGCTATTTTCGATGAATGATGCGTTTAATGAGCTGTTCGATTGCTAAAGAAATGTCCAAAAATGCATTTGACCCCAAATTAAATACATCTTTTTCATACCTTCTTTCTGTGTGATCATAATTGTATTGATCTATTTCTTCAATAAAAACTATGAACTGGGATAACGTACCTTGGACATACATGCATAGTTTTTTTATTTTTTTCGGATCATCTAAAGCATCTGCCATATCGAGAAGAAATTCATTCACGTATTGTATTTGACATCTCGTATTCGGTATGATGATACATTCTTTGATGTTTTTTGGTATCGTAGATTTGACCCTCGTAAGAAATACATACCAAAAATCGATTTCAAAAATAAGGAAAAAAATAGGGTCGCTTATGCTGATTTTCCCATTGATGAGAATTTCTCTCTCTCGAATGATCGTACCGTTTATTCTTGCCCGAGGCCGCGGGGTATAATAGTATTTTAATTTGTCTAAAATGTTTTTCATTTCTGCCAAACCCATTTTGTCATTGATCGATTTAGGTAATGCATGAATAAGATCATCGTACAGTTGCTCCGATGATTGGTGGTGAATGGTGTTTTTGTGTTTGATCATCGTTTCACGCAATTTCACGAAATAGCTTTTCAACTGATCAATCAATTTTTTTGCAAATTCGCTTAAATATGCTTTCTCTGCATCTGAAATATTCGGGTCTTTATCGTTGACATACTCATTGTTGAATTTTCTTATCCATTCCTTTAATTTTTCTTGCATGAACCGTATGCTTTCTGCACATCGTTCATCTACTCTACTAATTTCTTTTAATTGCTCGTCGCTTAAAAAATCGGCGCGTAGACCATCATCATCGTTTGTTTCAGCAGTACGTGTCGATTTTGGAGGGAGGCGTCGGTTTTGGTTTCCGTTGTTTGGTCCGCCCAAACCTCTTTGCGGAAGCGCGTTCATTCTTTTATTGATGTTCTGTTGTGCTTCTTCTATTAATGCGGCACGAGATGCCCCGTTTTTAATTTTTGTTGATGTGTCTTTCCAATCACGATCAAATCGTGATACGACAGTTTTTTCAACTTCCCTCGTTGTTTTCTCATCGCCTATGAGTGTGCGCAATCGGGGCATGATGTGCTGATGAAAGAAATCAAGTACTGCGTCTTTTATGGCATTGGTTTGCATTCTACATTGCTCTCCGTTTGCAAAGCACCAAATAATGCCGATCAATACCATCACCGCGGCGATCACAAGAGCAATCATTCCAATCATAGCAGCAATTGAAGCCACAGATGCGCCCGTAGCCACAGCAACCAGCCCAGCGAGCCATTGCATAAGTTGTGCCAACACCGGCAATTCAAGTACTCCGGTCAACGACACAATTTGTTTACCGGTCAATTGATCGACAAGTTGCGGACAATAGCGATTAATTTCAGGAAATGAAACGGCACTTGAAACATTTGCTGCTTTTGTACTTTTTTGCGTGCTTTTCCCACTTGATCCAAGTGCATCGGTACACGTCTTAATCGCACGCTCAATTTGTACGATCAGTTTTTGTACTGACAATGCGTGCTGTGGATTCGTTGAAGCAATTTTTTGCGCAGATTTTGCATACGATACGAGCGCTTGCGCTTGGCGTTTTGCCGCTATCGTTTTTGCGTACGTCGGCAGCTGCACTGTTTGTACGGCGAGCGCACATACAAGAGTGACACTGAAACCAAATAACCACTTTTTCATGATGGGCTCCTTTTTTGGGATTGTTTTGGTTAAAAATACGCATACGATGTATCGATGCGCTTAAAAAGAGATGCACATGCAATGCTTTGGGATGTGCTACGGTGTACCATGCAACACACGAAAAAACAGAACAAAAAATGAAAGGGCTTACAAATTTTCGAAATCAAAAACAACAACGAACAATCACAAAAAACGAACAGCAGGAGGGTCGGCAATCA
Source organism: Paenibacillaceae bacterium (assembly GCA_018969805.1). GTDB lineage: Bacteria > Bacillota > Bacilli > Paenibacillales > YIM-B00363 > REEB470. The sequence goes on from JAGWXQ010000074.1 coordinate 4,225, forward strand.
AGGAAACCAAAACGATGAACACCCCTTAACGATGAACACCCCTTTCGTTGATCATTTTTTCACGCATCCGTTATGGAACACATCTACACAAAAGGATGGTTGTTTGTGGCGAGCAAACAGCAATTTTTCCTATTATGATTGATGTATTTACGGATTCGTATCCCGTCGTTGTGACCACGCATGCACGCTCCCGTATGTTGTCATGATTGCAATGCACAGATGCGCAATGTCAATAAAACGCAAACAATTGAGGCAGGGAATGCATGACGCTCTTTTTCACATGCCGCCCGTACATCGTGCGTACGTGAATCACATCGGCGTAAAAGGAATCTTATCAACCGCACGAAAAAATGTCAAGTACATTTTTTTTCTTATTGTGATGGATCTTCATAAATGGTAGGGAGGATAAAAGTTGCGCCCATAACAAGGTGCACATTGCCCTCTTTATGAAAGTTGCCTCGGAAAAAGTAGGAATAATCAGTACGGTGTCACAGATTACTGAATACGTCCCGTTATTTTTTTTATGGATGATGCGGGCGGGCGCCCTGATCGTTGCGGCGTTCATAACGATGCAGCTGGCGATCGATGGCAAACGATCCTGTTTTTTTGTTGCGATGCGTTTTTGAAAAATTTGCTTGTTCTGTTTATTTGTGTTACATTTACGGTACACTAATTTAAGGAGGCGATGCTCTATGCATCTACGTTGGGCTTTTTGTTCTTTTTCCCGCAACGATGCCGTGCGGCTGTTTGTCGTTGTGTGTGGCGTTCTGGTGCTGTCCGTCCCTCAGATGGCTTTTGCGAAGCCTGTACAGGACATGAAGCACGTATTGAAGCCCTTGGATCATCGGGTGTACGTTACGGTCAAACCGTACGATTCAGATGAACACTACATCGGTATCGTTGTTGAAAAACGCAAGGAACCAAAAAATGCGGGGTACTTTTTGTACACGATTGCGACGACGTACGCTCATCCGTACAACGCCCCTTGTAACCGTACTATTGTGTGTAATTTGGCAAAGATATCAAACGTATACAAATTGGCATCGCTCTTGCCATTGCCGTCTTGCACCGCAAGAGCACATATCCCGATCAACGGCAAGCCCGTTTCATATCCCGCACAATTGATCCACGAACGCTGTTCGTTTCAAAAGACAGCCCTTCCAAAAACTGCCCAATTAAGCTATTTTTCAGTTGAGCTGTCGCACAAAGTACCGATTGTTGTCGCACAAAAAATTCCGATCGGGCGCATAAAAGCCGCGTTGCCCAGCGAACAGTAATTGCCGAGATTGTAGTGTGAAAAAAGCCCGTTTGCGTGCAGCGGGCTTTTTTGGTGGTGCGCTAAGCAATGTGTTCTATAGACTAATCCACGCCACAGTGGCAATGCAGTACCGGCTTGCGTGCTGCGGTCGCTTCATCGAGCCGCTTGACGGGTGTCGTATGGGGGGCACGTACGACGAGGTCAGGTTCGGCGTGCGCTTCTTCGACGATGCGGATAAGCGCATCGGCAAACGCATCGAGTGTTTCTAAGCTTTCTGTTTCTGTAGGTTCGATCATAAGGCATTCTTCAATATTTGTCGGAAAATACATCGTTGGGGGATGAAATCCATAGTCAAGCAGACGTTTGGCAATGTCCAGAGCTCTGACACCAGTTTGTTGTTTGATCGTTTTGGCAGACAATACAAACTCGTGTTTGCATATTCCTTCTACCGGGACATCGAAGAACGGGGACAGTCGTGTTTTCAAGTAATTCGCATGCAATACGGCGTGTTCGGATACGTTGCGCAGCTGCGGTCCATATGACCGAATGTATGCGAAAGCGCGGATGAGGACCCCGATATTGCCCAAATACGCCTTCACTTTGCCGATTGATTGCGGGTTGTCGTATAGCGTATATTGTCCATCCGTGTACTGAATGCGCGGGTTTGGAAGAAACGGAATGAGTGCTTCTTTGACACCGACCGGTCCTGCACCAGGCCCCCCCCCGCCGTGTGGTGTGCTCATTGTTTTGTGCACATTGAGATGCACGACGTCGAAACCCATATCACCCGGACGCGCAATTCCGAGGATGGCATTGCTGTTTGCACCGTCGTAGTACAGCATTCCCCCCGCACTGTGCACGATATCCGCGATTTCGACGATGTCTTTTTCAAACAGTCCGAGCGTGTTCGGATTGGTGAGCATCAAGGCTGCGGTATGAGGACCGACAACCCGACGCAGTGCCTCAGTATTTACGAGCCCGTTTGGGTCGGATGGGATCGTGATGACTTCATAGCCCGCGAGCATCGCGCTGGCGGGGTTCGTCCCGTGGGACGAGTCCGGCACGATGACGTGTGTGCGGTGCTCGTGTTTGTGCTCGTGGTACGCGCGGATGAGCATCAGTCCCGTATATTCGCCGTGTGCGCCCGCAGCAGGCTGGAGCGTGATCGCATCCATACCTGTGATTTGTGCCAAATCGTGCTCCAGTGCCACAAGCAACGCCAACATTCCCTGAATAGAACGCACAGGTTGCTCTGGATGGACGTGGGCGAGCCCTGGGATGCGCATGATTTCTTCATGGAGCTTCGGATTGTACTTCATCGTGCACGACCCAAGCGGATACATGCCGTTGTCGATGCCAAAATTGCGCCGCGACAGCGCCGTATAGTGCCTGACGACGTCCAATTCACTGAGCTCTGGCAATGCTGCGGGCGCTGCTCTTTTGGCAAAGTCGGGGAGCGTGTGCATCGGCACATCGCAAGGAGGCAATGCATACGCAATTCGTCCGGGATGCGTGCGTTCGGAAATGAGCATCGTCATAGGAGCACATCCTCCATCGCTTGTGCAAATTGGTCAATGTCTTGTTTTGTGCGGCGTTCGGTGACCGCGACGAGCAATCCCGTAGATGCATCGACGCGCCCGAGGTCGTACCCCCCGATGATGCGCGCATCGAGCAATGTGTCAAGCACCGTTGCGACAGGGGTTTGC
>JAGWXQ010000075.1 GCA_018969805.1 Paenibacillaceae bacterium
TACGGCGTTGTTGTTTCCCATGTTGTGTATGCTCATCGCGGTGCTCGTCACGATGGCGACTCCAGCGGTGCTGACGATGAACGCGCTCGGCGCATGAAAGAGGGGGATGAGGCAATGCACAAAAAATGGCCGGTTGATCAACGGGGAATAGGGACTTTGGAAATGATGCTCATTATTGCGCTCATACTCGTTGTAGCAATTGCATTTCGCAAATGGATTATGGCATGGATCGACGGATTGTTTGCTTCTACGGATACCCAAGTCCATGACACGCTTAAAGACAACACGATTCGTCTGCCATAGCACACATCGTGCGGTTGCACGTGGTGCGGTTGCACGTGGTGCGGTCCTCCTCGAGAGTGCGCTCGTATTGCCAATCGTATGCATCGTGATGCTGCTCGTCACGGGGGCACTGATCGCATGGATGCAGACGATTCAAGCGTACATCGTCACCGATGCATCTGCCGACCGCGTCGCCCATGCGTGGGGGTCGAGCATGAGCGACGACCGTGGATTGTTTGTGGCGCACGATCCGCTCTATCGTCGGACGACGTCCGAAGGACTGATGATGTGGCTCGGGGGAAACGGGGCTCAAGAAACGATCGCACTGCCGCATCAATCGCCGCCCCAATCGCTGCTCGCACAAAAACTGTCCCGTGCACACACCGATTGGCCTCGTGCGTATCGTGGCGAGGCGCGCGTGCGCACACGGATGCTGTACACCGTCGTCGATGTGCGCGTCCGTGCACCACGACTGTGGGCGCACCCTGCGAACGAGACATCGTCAGAGCTCATTACGGATGCGACAGAATGGCTGCGGCACGTGCGGCTCATGCGCTTTATCATCCAAAATGGACAGCCGATCGTTGCCCGCATGAAGGCGATGTTGGCAAAGTTTGTGCCCTTGCAGGGCGTGCTGTCCCCGATGGCTGTGGCGACGTACCGTACGCATGCGGAAGCGGTACGTGCGATACGGGCATGGGTACGGGGCACGGGAGCACGGCGACCGACAAAGCCGGTCGGGCACTGGCGGTTGATCGATGCGCTCGATCGCGACGGTATTGCGCATCAAGTGTACATTGGAACAAAGTCGATCGAAGTGATCGATCAACTGGAGAAAGATCAAGAACTGCTGCGTACGCACGCAGTGCGCGGGGTCGTATGGCATTTTGTCCAGCGAACGGGTGAAACGACCTATGGACCTTCTGCGCAGTTGATCGCTCGTATGCGCGAAGCGGGGGTGTTGTATGTCGTCCATCGTGCACGCTAAGCGGTTCCAAAGACGTGGAGCAATCACGCTGCTGCTCCTGCTCGTACTGCCGACGGTGATCGGGCTTCTGGCGGTGCTGATCGACTATACGGTAGTGCGTAGTGCACATATGGCGTCCTTGACGCACGCACGACAAGTAGGGCGTTCACTGCTTGCACAATACGATGCGTCGCTGTATGACTATGGGTTGTTTGGGGTGCAGCTGATGGAAGACAGTGCCCAGCAAGCGTGGGACGCGATGCGCCCATTTGTGCTGGAAAAGGCGTTGTGGCGATCGGTGCGCACGACGACGGTGCGTGCACAAGGGCTGTACCCATTGGCGGACCACCGTTTTTTTTCGCGCCAAATACTTGACACGATGAAGATCGCCATCTTCGCCCATGCAGGCATCGAATTCGCCCAAAAGTGGCAAACGATGCAAGCACCTGTGACCGCAGCGCTTGCCTCTACAGAGCACGCCGCGCGCATTACGGCACTCGTACAACGCCGTGAAGCAGCACTCGAACGCCTGTGGACCGATGTCGGGCGCTGGGTGCGCGCAGCGGCAGCAGCTGTGGCGACCGATAGCGAGGCACGGCTCGCATCGTGGCTTGAACAACTGCGTACCGTCGATCAACTCGAAGCATCGATTACGGCACTGCACAAAAGCGCTGCAACCGCGCTCCCTCCTGCGTACGTGGAAACAGTGCGTTTGGATCTCATTTCGTGGGTCGCACTGTACCAAGCAAAGACGGATTGGGCGAAGACGGCATCAGAGCTGCTCGTATGGTACGCCCAACAACAACAAGCACACAAAGAGCGGACGCGTGCGCCCGCCGATCCAATCGCAAAGCCGCAACCGATCGCGACAACGTGTCGTACCGTCCCCATGGACACGTACCGCCAATTGCACGCCTGGGAAGACGCATATACGAATACCAACGCACACATTGCGACATACGGCACATCGACGTCGCTCGATCCATCGGATGTATTTGCGTTTGTCCAGCAGACGCTTGGCATGCTGCGCATCGTCTCTGAGTGGGCACAAAGCGTACGCGACGAACTGCTGCTCCATGAATACGTCCTCAGCCATATGACGTTTCGGACACAAGCGGCCGAAAACGTGCCGCTCGCGGTACAACACGTCGCCCATACACTCACCGATCACGAGGCAGAATACGTCTTGTACGGATTGCCCTCGTGTACGCTCAATCTCGCGGCAGCGCAAGCAGAAGTCATTGCGTTGCGGACAGCATTGCACATCGTAAAAGAGCTGACGACCAAAGTGGCTCCTACCGATGCGCTGTCCCCGTGGGCGTGGATTGCGCGCGTCGTGTCGGCCGCCTTTGCGCAAGCGCACATCGATACAGAACAGCTGTTGCGCGGACAACTGGTGGACACGCCGCTCATTCCCGCCCTGCGATTGTCGTATAAAGACCATTTGCGGCTCTTTTTTGTGTTTCATCGCCGCGATATGGCGGTAGTGCACCGCGTGCAAAGCGTCATATCCCTCAATACGGGAATCGACTTGCATCGCACGTACAGTGCAATCGATGTCGATGCGGTGTCGATCGTGTCCACATTGCTCCGTACGCCATTTTCATTGCATACAAAGGTGGTCGCAGCGTATGAATAGCAAAGGAATTGTCACTCTCGAGGCTTTGCTCGTCGTACCCGTCTGGATTGTGTTTGGACTGGCAGCGGCAGTATGTACCGGCGCACTGTACAAAGAGGCGATGCTGCAGGAGGCGGTACGCGAAATGGTCAAAGTCGTCGCCGCAGCAAGCGCAGTCACACGCGCATTCCCGTCATTGCCTCCAGAATGGCAAACGTTTGTCATTCCCCATGAAGCAATGTTGCGCACCGTGCAGTCGCCACAGCTGCATGCGCAGTGGATCACGCCTTTTTTGCATACGTTTGTAGATGATGCGTCTGTGCTGGAAAAGCGCCATATGCGCATCGAACGCGTCGCGTTGCCCGTAGATGACGCACGTTGGTTTGGTGTCGTCGTCTCCTATACGTGGCACGTCCCGATATTGGGGCGAGCGATCGTCTTGCGCGCCAGTGCGATCGAGCGGTGTTGGTACGGCATATGATTGGGGTATTTGGTGTGGCGGTGTTGATCGATTGGTGGTGTAGTGCGCGTGGATATTCCCAGATGCGTCTGGCGATGTGGAGTGTACTGTGTGTGTCGGCAGACGCGTCTGCGTTGCTGTGTATCGTCTGTGCGGCGGGAATGCTCATCGTGCGGGCGATCGGGGTCGATGCACTTCCGGCGTGTGTCGGGGCCGGTGCGCTGCTCGGTGTGACTGCGCTAATCTGGCTGTGCGCACTTGTGCTGTGCGGGGCATTGCTCGGCGTGGTGCTGCACAGACCGCTCATACACCGTGTCGCGATCATTTGCACCCAGTTGCTGTATGTACCGTCGTATGTCGCTTCGTTGCGGTTTACACAGAGTGCACATACGCCACGGGTGTCGTTTCATATGTGCGCAATGATTGCAGTCGGTTGTACCGTATGGTTTTCGTGAATGTTGCGCACCGATCACCCAAAAGATTCAGGAGGAGACGATATGCAGTGGGCACACATCGACATCGCATACGAACACAGCACGACCCAACCCGAATGGACGCTGACGATCGCCGATGAGCGGGCGTTGGTGCATACACCACTGCGCATGGTCATGCAGCATGCGCCACACGGGTTTGTCCCTGTGCGTCTGACGTACGTCGCCACACACGCACGATTGCATTATGACGTCACGGGATTGCGCAAGCTTGAGCACGTCTTGCGCGACGGGCTCGATCGCAAACAGTGGGAATCGCTGATCGCATCGCTGGCGCAGCGCGTACAGACGTGCAGCTCCTTTTTGATCGATGAATCAGAGCTGCTGCTGCATCCAGAATACGTATACACCGCACGAAACGAAGTCGTGGTGGCGTGCGTTCCGCTGCGGACGTTTGCGCATCCATCGGTGAAATGGGCGCAGTGGCAAGCGATGTGTGCGTCGCTCAAACGATACGGGTGTCCGCACGACATCGTCATGCGCATGACACCGGATCAGTGGGACGAGACGACGTTTGCCCATGCGCTGTGGGCACACGCAATCCAAGCGATGCCCCAGGACGGGCATGCTGTGCCCCAAGACGGGCATGCTGTGCCCCAAGACGGGCATGCTGTGCCCCAAGTGTCTTTCCCTGTGCAGGAAGACGTCCCACACGAACGGACACGAGAAAAAGGATCGTTTTGGCAATCGTGCCTCGCCTGGATGGGACAACGCCCCACAGGGCACACCGCGCTACAGCCTGCACACACCGCCACAGCCCACGAACTTCCGATGCATGAGCGCACGACGATGATGGCCGATGCACAGCAGACGACGCTGCTCGGTGGCATGCGTCCACTCATTGTGCACGTCCACGTCGATGACGATCCAGCGTACGCATTGCGTATCCCTACATCGCCGTTTGTCGTCGGTAGAGAAGACGCCGATCACGTCATCCCCAAGCGCAGCATTTCCCGGAAGCACGTCGTATTTTCTTGGGTGGCAGGCCAATGGACGGTGCGTGATTGTGGCTCGGTCAATGGCTCGTGGCACAACGACCGCATACTCACCGACGATCGTGCGCTGCCCTTCGTGCCTGGCGACATCGTCCGCATCCCCGGGGCGACGTTGACGCACGGCGAGCAATGATCGCTATGACGACATCGTTCGTCCATTAAACAATTGGAGCGTACCGCCAAACTGCTTGAGCATATATTTGCACAGTTCGTTTGCTTTTGCTTTGTCCCCATGGGTGTGTCCGTCAGGAAGGACGATTTCGATCGTCGTGCCATCGCGCACCCCAAACACGATCGTACGGTATAAGTCGTTGTTGCCACGGAGCCAGCACCATCGGTTTGCCCCTTCTTCTGGGGTACATAGCGTATACGGAAACGCTGCTGCGGCGTACTCCCATTGCAGTTGGGCTCCTGTACGACGCACTTGATCGACGTAGCGATGCAGCGTGTCGATGACATCTTGGAGCGTACGGTGCTGGGGTACAGTAATCGTCGCTAAAGCGGGCATATCGTGCCTCCTTTACGATCCAATCGGACGTTGTTGGACGATGACGTTGACCATCTCGTGGGTCGGATCTTCGAGTCCTTGTACGGGAAGCCCGATGCGCGATTGTTCGGCGATGTAATCGATATTTTCTTGTGTAATGACTTCTCCAGGGAGCAAAATCGGGATGCCTGGTGGGTACACCATAATAAACTCGGCAATGATGCGTCCTGCGGCACGTGCGAGCGGGATGGGTTCCCTCGGTGCATAAAACGCATCGCGTGGTGTCATGGCGAGCGTCGGTATCGCGGGGTTTTTCACTTCGATCGGGGGGATATCGCCCCGTGGCATCGCAGCGATCGCAGTCAGTGCATCGACGAGCGCATCGATGTGCGCACGGGTGTCTCCAGCGGTGATGAGACACAAAATATTGACCATGTCGCTCATCTCGACTTCGATCCCGTATTGTTCGCGCAGCATCGTCTCGACATCAAAGCCCGTCTTGCCGAGCAAGCGCACGTGGATCGTCAGCTTCGTCGGGTCAAATGCATGCAGTGCTTCACTCGAACCGATCTCAGGATCAAGGACGTGTACATGCGGAATGCACGCGATGCGTGCGCGCGCATACGCTGCGAGATCGAGGCTTTTTTGCGCCATGTCTCTCCCATACAGTGCGAGCTGTCTGCGCGCAGCATCCAGTGAAGCAAGCAGTACATACGATGTCGATGTCGTCGTAAGCATGGACAAGATCGTCTGTACGCGGCGCGGGTCTACGATGTCTCCGCGCACGTGCAGCATCGAACTTTGCGTCATCGATCCACCGAGCTTATGGATGCTGCACGCAGCCATATCGGCACCTGCTTCCATCGCACTGCACGGGAGTTGCTCGTGAAAATGGATGTGTGCGCCGTGCGCCTCGTCTACGAGTACAGGCACACCGTGCGCATGTGCAATCGCGACGATGTCGGATAAGTGCGCGCATACGCCAAAGTACGTCGGGTTAATGACGAGCACGGCTTTCGCATCGGGATGGAGCGCAAGTGCCGTGCGCACAGCACTCGTCGTCACGCCGTGCGCGATGCCGTACGTCGGATCGACGACGGGTGACAAAAAGATCGGCCGTGCACCGGAAAAAATAATCGCGGACATCACCGACTTGTGGACGTTGCGTGGGACGATAATTTTGTCCCCCGGACGGCACACCGCCAAAATCATCGTCTGTATCGCACCGCTCGTTCCTTGCACACAAAAAAACGTATGCGCAGCACCGAATGCTTCTGCGGCAAGTGTGAGCGCTTCTTGGATGCACCCGTGGGGCTGATGCACATCGTCCAGTGGCGCGATGTTGATCAAGTCGATGGACAACACATCGTCGCCGACGAAACGACGAAACACATCGTCCATCCCCGCCCCGCATTTGTGTCCAGGAATGTGAAACGGTATCGGGCGCGCTGCTGCATGCGCGCGCAAAGCATCAAATAAAGGGGTACGAGACTGATCCATGCGGGACGCTCCTTTTGGCATATAAAAGCCATTGTAGCACAATGGACACGGCTATTTCTATACGGCAAGAAGATCCTCCCCGTATGCGATGCGGTGAAAGAAAAACAAACATCACCGTTTGAAAAACACAATGGATCCTCATCCGCATGGCACACCATCGATCCGTTTCTCAAAAACGCCTTTTGCGATCCCGTGCATACAGCCCTTTGGAACCGTGTTTTCATAGGGATGAGTACAAACAGTTTTTGCGCATGGCCACTTTCCCCAATGCAAAAAAAAATAAAAAAATAAAATAATAAAAATAATAAAAAAATAAAAATAAAAATTGAGAAACGATGCAAAACGAGCGTCCAGCGGGTGTGCAAAAAC
>JAGWXQ010000076.1 GCA_018969805.1 Paenibacillaceae bacterium
TCCACCAAACGTCAAATCAACAAAAAGGATGTGTACCATCATGTGGACGGTCACGGATTGGAATGCGTATGCACTATTGGATGCCGGGGACGGCCAGCGGCTCGAGCGTTGGGGCGACACGATCGTCGCACGACCTGACCCACAGGCGTTGTGGCCCCGCGATGCGCACGCTCCTTGGAACACCGCGCACGCGACATACGTACGTCATGAAAAAAACGGAGGAACGTGGAACGTACACACACCTCTCCCCGAACGGTGGGCCATAACGTACAAACAATATGCGTTTTGGATTCGTCCGACGTCGTTTAAGCACATGGGACTGTTTCCCGAGCAAGCGACAAACTGGAATTGGCTGCACGATACAATCGCACACCGCCCACTGTCCCTGTTGCATTTGTTTGCGTATACAGGAGGTGCCACCGTCGCGAGCGCACGCTCTGGTGCGCACGTAACACACGTAGACGCATCAAAAAATGCAATCAAATGGGCGAAAGAAAACGCAGCTCTGTCTCATGTGCCCCCATCGTCCGTACGCTGGATCGTCGATGATGTACACGATTTTGTGCGGCGCGAACACCGGCGAGGAAACACGTACGACGGCATCATCATGGATCCCCCTGCGTATGGCAGAGGTCCAAAAGGCGAGCTGTGGAAGCTGGACACGCACCTGTACGCACTCATCGATGCCTGTACAGCGATTGTTGCACCAAAACCACAGCTGTTTGTCGTAAATACGTACACATCCGGCGTATCCCCACACGCCATCGCCAACGTCGTGCACAAAACGATGTCCGCCCGCTATGGAGGATCGATCGACTGCTCAGAAATCGGCATCCACATGCACAGCAACGGACTGATCCTACCCGCAGGAGGCACGTGCCGCTGGGTGTGTGATTAGGACGATTGTTGTTGTGGCTCGATGTGCGTAATTTTTCCAAGCAAATATACGAGCAGATGCTGATTGTATACGGATATTTCCCCCAAATAGTTGTTGAGAAACTCCTCGCGCAGTTGTTTGCCTCTCGCACATTCCTCGATCCCTTTGTCGGTCAGCCTTACCCAAACGATTCTGCGGTCTTCATTGTCCCGGTGCCGTTCGACGAGGCCGTTTTTTTCCATCCGATCGAGCATTGTCGTCACCGCTGCCGGAGTCGTCGACAAATAGTGAATCAAATCCGACGGCTTCGTGCGCTCGTGTGATTGGATGTACTCCAACACCGTAAACTGGCTTTCCGTCAGCGATGGCGCAAGCTGGTGGTCCATGTACACCTTCACATCTTTGTACAGCTTGAACCACATCTTCGCAAATTCATCTGAGTACATGTACCTCACTCCTCCATAATTGTGAATTTATTCCAATTATACCATAAGCGAGGTCACTGTCCACGCCCAAATGGAATAAATTTGGAAATTTTTTTTCTGCATGCATCAATCGCTTTGTGTACTTCTTTTTGCATGCTCTCACTATTTATACCACAAATCGTTCGGATGTAAAAACATGGAAGCGATTTCATTGGGAAATTTTGAGAAAATTTTTCACACACGCACCATCGGGCAACACCCGTATGACATTTTGTCGATAATCTTTGCGCTTTTTGTTCCATAGAGGCACGTGCGCTCCACTGCATTCGACCGGCTCGCCGCGATCGGGGACAATCCGCAGCAAAGATGCCGCATGCATTCCGACCGCACCGATCCACGCCTGTCCTTCAGGCAACGCACGCGCAAGCGCAGCATCCGTCGTCGCAGCGAGTGGGATGCGCGCAAGAGTCCCGTCTTGGCCGATCAAGACAATGTCTGTCGCCACGCCATCTCCCTCGATCACCGCGATCAGCGCATCGTCTGCACGCAGCGGCTTTACCCGAACACCTACAGCCGTCCGTGGCTTCGGCGCAATGTCTGCCAGCGCGCAACGAATGACCGTACCGAGATTCGTTACGAGCCACAGCGTCTCATGGCGCGCGATCGTCATGCCGACGTACAGCAATTCATCGTCCGCTTGCAACCGCAGTGCACCGACCGGTGTCGTCCTCTGTGCTCCATATTCCCCGATATCCGTCGTTTTTATCCATCCATATCGCGTTACGCTGATGATATACCCCGCGCGATCAGTGCGGGAAAACACAATCGGCACGACACCGACGACGCGGTCACCTGGGGCAAACGCCATCGCCGTCGTCATCGGGACTCCAGCATCTTTCCATTTTGCCTCTGGTATCGCGTGCACCGCCATCGTCGCATACGTCCCCGTATGCACAAAAACGAGCAACAACGTCCGCGTATTGACACACCGAAAAAACGCGAGCGCATCGCCACTGTTGCACCCTGCTGTGCGCACATCACCACCCGATCGCGTATACGACAGTACGCTCGTGCGCTTCATCATTCCGAGTACGCTGATCGTCACCCATACGTCTTCCGATGCAATCAGCGTTTCGGTATTGACGTGCACAGGAGTATCCTCTAAGACAATGTCCGTACGGCGAGCGATCGCAAACTTTTTGCGCAACTCGTGCAAACCGTCTTTGATCGTCTGCACGAGTACGTGCTCCTCCTGCAAAATGCGCTTAAGCTGATCCATATGCCCACGCACTTCTGCAAGCTGTCGCTCAATCGCCGATATTTCCATGCGCGTCAACCGATACAACGGCATGCCCAATATCGCTTCCGCTTGCGCCGCCGACAATCCAAACGACTGCACGAGCCCCGCAGCCGCTTCATTGCGCGTCGCTGCTTTGCGCACAAGCGCAATAACCGCATCGAGATCGATCCATATGCGCGCAAATCCTGCCAAAATGTGTTCTTTGTCTGCAGCTTTTTGGAGATCAAACGCACTTCTTTTTAATATAACGTTTTTTTCGTGTTCTAGGAAATGCTGCAAAATCGTCTTTAATCCGACGACTTGAGGTGCTTTATTCACAATTGCGACCATATTGACCGACATGCTCAATTGCAAATCCGTTTTTTTATACAAATAATGAATAATCGCTTGTGCATCGACTTCTTTTTTCAGTTCGATCACGATGCGCAGTCCTTCCCGACCGCTTTCGTCGCGCACTTCTGCAATGCCGTCAATTTTTTTGTCCAACCGGATGTGCTCAATCGCCATGACGAGCTTCGATTTCACAACACCGTAAGGGATATCGGTGATGACGATGTGCTGTCGTCCGCCCCGTACGTCTTCGATCGTCGTCCGTGCGCGTACGATCAATTTTCCTTTTCCTGTTTTGTATGCATCGACGATGCCGTCTGTGCCGACAATCATGCCTCCGGTCGGAAAATCTGGTCCGCGTACGTGCTGCATGAGTTTCGGCAGCGACACCTGAGGATTGTCCAACATCACGACGCACGCATCGATGACTTCCCCGAGATTGTGTGTCGGAATGTCCGTTGCAAACCCCGCAGATATTCCACTTGCCCCGTTGACGAGCAAATTCGGAAAATGTGCGGGCAACACGATCGGCTCTTGCAGCGTATTGTCAAAATTGTCCCGGGTCATCACCGTATTTTTGTCAATATCGCGCAGCATGACGAGTGCCAAAGGGGACAAGCGCGCTTCGGTATACCGCATCGCCGCAGCGGGATCGTCGTCCATCGATCCCCAGTTTCCATGGCCATCGAGCAATGGATGGGCCATTTTCCACGGTTGTGCCAGCCGCACCATTCCGTCATATATTGAGCTCTCCCCGTGCGGATGATAATTGCCCATAACATCCCCGACGGTTTTGGCGGATTTTCGGTACGGTTTGTCTGGTGTATTTCCTGCTTCATACATCGCATACAAAATGCGCCGCTGCACGGGCTTTAGGCCATCGCGTACATCCGGAATCGCACGGTCTTGGATAATGTATTTGGAATACCGCGCAAAACAATCGCCCACGACATCTTCTAGAACGATCGGTTGCAACGCACTTTGTTCGGACACAGCTTTCGTTCCCCCTTACACATCGTATTGCGTAAAATCGACGTTATCGACGATCCATCGTTTGCGCGGTTCGACCGCATCGCCCATTAGTGTCACGATGCGGCGCTCTGCCTTCGTCGCATCTTCAATGCGCACTTGGTGCAACACCCGTGCACTCGGGTTCATCGTCGTGTCCCATAGCTGATCGGGGTTCATTTCCCCGAGCCCTTTGTACCGCTGTACTTCGACGTTTCCCCCATGCTCGCGCGTCAGTGCGGCCAGCGCATCTTCATCATATGCATATACAAATCGTTTTTGCTTTGTCATCGTCACTTTATACAGCGGGGGGCGCGCGAGATACACCATCCCCTGCTCGATCAGTGGCTTCATGTATCGATAAAAAAACGTCAGCAACAACACCTGAATGTGCGCGCCATCCGTATCCGCATCGGTCATAATGATCACTTTTCCATAATGCGCGCCTTCGGGGTCGCACGATGCCCCGACATCGACACCGAGCGTTGCAATAATCGCTCGGTATTCTTCATTGCGCAACAAATCGGACAGCTTGGCTTTTTCCGGGTTCATCGGCTTCCCGCGCAACGGCAAAATCGCTTGGTGGCGTGCATCCCGCCCTTGTTTTGCGGATCCTCCCGCCGAATCGCCCTCGACGATAAACAGTTCGTTGCGGGTGCGGTCTTTGGACTGCGCCGGTGTGAGCTTACCGACGAGTTGTGCGAGATCGGACCTCCCTTTTTTTCCCGTACGGACATCTTCTCGCGCTTTGCGCGCAGCTTCCCGCGCTTTCGCTGCCAGCAGCGCTTTTTTTAGCAATTGGTGCGCCAACGTCGGTTGTTCTTGCAAGACGCGTGTCAATTGTTCCGCGACGATCGACTCGACGACTGTGCGCGCAGCCGAAGACCCGAGTTGCCCTTTCGTTTGTCCGACAAATTCGACTTCTGCCATCTTTACGTGCAACACCGCCATCATGCCTTCCCGAACGTCTGCCCCTTCTATATTTTTGTCTTTTTCCTTCAGCAATTGATGTTTGCGCGCATACTCGTTCATCACCCGCGTATACGCCGCTTTGAATCCCGTCTCATGCGTCCCGCCGCTGTGCGTGGGAATCGAATTGACGTACGACGCGATCGTTTCCACAAACCCATCGTGGTACTGAAATGCAATCTCCACATCGATGCCATCTTTTGTACCAAACATGCGTACGCAGTCGTGGAGCACCGATTTTCCTTCATTGAGAAATCCGACGTACGAAACCAATCCGCCTTCATACGCATACTCCACTCGTTCGTCTGTGCGCTCATCGCGAAACTGGATGCGCAAACCCGCATTCAAAAAAGCAATTTGCTGCAAACGTTCCATCAGCAATGCCGCCTGCACGTGCACTTGCCCATGAAACACGCGCGCATCTGGCTTAAACGTCACTTTCGTACCCGTACGCTTTGTGTCCCCGATGCGCTCAAGCGTCGTCACGGGTGCTCCGACGTGCTCCGTCCCATCGGCATCGACCCACGATGCAAACTTTTGGCGATACAACGCCCCATCGCGCGCGATGTCCACGACAAGCCATTCGGACAATGCGTTCGTCACGGATGCCCCGACACCGTGCAGTCCCCCCGACTTGGCGTAGCCACCACCGACTCCAAACTTCCCACCTGCGTGCAACACCGTAAACACCACTTGCGGTGTCGGCACTCCCGATGCATGCATCGACACAGGAATACCCCTGCCATCGTCTTCAACCGTAACAGACCCATCCGCATGAACGGCCACAGCAATCGTGTGCGCATACGACGCAAGATGCTCATCGACAGCGTTGTCCACAATTTCCCACACCAAATGATGCAGTCCCCCTGTAGACGTGTTGCCGATATACATCCCTGGACGTTTGCGCACGGCATGTAGTCCTTCTAAAATGTGAATATCTTCCGCTCCATATGATGCGCTCGGTTTCACTTCAAACCCCCCACCTGACACGATTCCTATAAATGATATACGTCTCGGCGCACAAATACTGCGTATGCAATCGCTTTTGCCACGATTGCCGTAATGAGCAAAACACCAAGCGAAAAAGGCAACGTCATGCCTGCAATCGGCGGAGTTTGTCCAGACAAATACGTCACCGTATCCAAATTGACCATAAAGAAGTACTTCGCACTTTCCCAGCTTGCAGCTGTATTTGCCAATATCGTCCCTGCAATGAGCACCGCCAACATAATGCCCATGCCCGCAGCGGTCGAACGAACGATCACCGACACCATCATGCTGATGATGCCTACGACCATACAGCTAAACCATGTCAATCCAAGCACCATAAACATATACTGCCATTGCTCAATCATGCGCACGCCCGTCGTATCGACCGTCGCACCATCGACGACAAACCCGGTCAACACCGGTGCCGTCCACCCCCCATAGCCAAACAACGCCCCCGATATGCCGTACGCGAGCAACAACGTCGCACACACCGTCAACGAAACGTAAAACGTCAACGCGACGAACTTGCTCGCCAACACCTTCCATCGCCGCACCGGCCGCGTCAGCAACAGCTTGATCGTACCCTGGGCATATTCGGACGAGACGAGATCGGCCGCAATCACCATCACCATCAGTGGCAAAAACAACCCGATCGCATTTTCAAAAAAAACGCGCGAGAACGTCACCCCGCTCGGCTCATTGGGGTTGATGTTTTTTTCCAAATAATATTGTAATCGCTGCACCTCAATACGGAAAAACCGCTTCCACTCCTCCGCCAAACGCGGACTATTGATGCGGTTTTTGTAGTCATTAATGCGTGTTTCTTCTGTGATTTTCCAGTTTGTCGTACCCGTTACCTTACGAAAACTCTCCGCTTGCCGTGCTTGCGCATACGTAAATATTGGAATGAGCGCAAGCAAAATAAAACAGATCACGAAAAAGCGCTTCTTTCTCCACACTTTCAACGTTTCGTTTTGCACCAATCGAGTAAAACTAATCAATCGTATCACCCTCCGTGAGCTCCAAAAATAAGCGCTCCAAGTCCGGTTGTGCGACAACAATCGAGGCGACGTGCACCCCTGAAAATACGAGCTTTTCATTGAGTGTCGCGATGTGTTCACGGTTCATGTGGATGCGGACGTGTACGTCATCGATGCGCTCGTAGTCTTGATATCCACACTGCTCAATGACGCGCAATGCAACGGAATGCGGTGTGATTGCCCAGACGACTTCATCGACTGGTCGATTGAGC
>JAGWXQ010000077.1 GCA_018969805.1 Paenibacillaceae bacterium
TAAGGCGTACTATACACGTATTGGAACAAAATGTCAACAGCGTCGATCGACAAATTGGCATATCGATGCATGCACTGCGCATACGCTCGTACAGACTTAAAATACGCTACGTACGAGCATCTCCGCTCCTTTCATCACGATCGGAATTCCACCCCCTGGATGAACCGATGCACCGACAGCGTACAGTCCATCCATGTGCGGATACGGGCGCAATTGGGGACGAAACATCGCCGTCTGCGTCCACGTAGGTGCCAGACCAAACGCTCCACCGGCAAACAACCCTTCTGCCGCAGCGTCTGCGGGTGTGCGCATCTGCATCCACCGCGTGCGCTGGCTGAGCTTAGGAAACGCGCGGCGTTCGAGCATGTGGACGATGCGCGCAGCAAACGACTGCTGGACGTCAGCCCAATGAATGGTGCTCCCAGACGGTACAGGAACGAGCACGTACAGCACGCTGTCGTCCGGATGCTTCGTCAGCGATCGGTCGATGCGCGATGGATAAAACGTATACACCGCAGGGTCTGTGGGCAACGTACCCGTACGAAACACTTCGCGCATATGCTGTGCAAACTGTGCACACAACCAAAACGCATGCACGTCCCGATCGGGATACGTCCCTTCGATACCGATATACAGCAAAAAACATCCGGAAGACGGCTGCCATCTTCTGCGGGCGCGCATCCCAAGCAGTGGTGCCAATCGGTGCATCTCCCCACTATATACGACTGCTTCACACGGTATGCTTCCTTGTGCATGTGTTACGGCACAAACGCGACCGCGTGCAGTCCATGCGATGCGCTCGATCGTCCGATGCTCCATCCGCACGCCATACTGCTGTGCTGCAGCGACGAGCCGAGGAACAAGCGACGCGTATCCTCCTTCGACGTACGATATCCCGTACGCGAGCTCTGCGTAGCCGATCAAGGCATACATCGCCGGGGTCGTATATGGATTTCCTCCGATGTATAAGCTTTGCAAACCAAACGCATCGTGCAGCCGCGCATCCGAAAAAAACCGCGCACAATCCGCGTGCACACTGCGCATCGCACCAAACCGCGCAAGCTGGGCAAACAAGCGCGCAGGTTCGCGCCACGAATAGTTTGTAAACGTTTGATCAAGGACGTTTGCTACGCCCCATGCATACCGCTGCTCCATCTGCGCGATATACCGCGCGTACTGCGCGCCTGCTTCGGGCGCAAACTGCGTCATTTCTTCGATCATTGCTTGGGGATCAGCGCGCCGTGCGCATGTCGTCCCATCCGCAAAATGCATGCGGACGAGCGGATCGCACGCTTGCATGCGCACATCGCAAATGCCACACGTGTGCAGGATGCGTCGAAGCACATCAGGGAGAAGCACAATCGTCGGTCCGGCATCGATGCGATCGCCATCGCAATGCACAAACCGCAACCGCCCACCCCAATGCCGCTGCGCCTCAACGACGTGCACATCATATCCTTTGTGTGCGAGCAACAACGCCGTCGTCAACCCTCCGACACCGCCCCCGATGACGACGATGCGATCCGTCCGCGTGTGTTTCACACCCATCGCCTCCCGCGTCGGTAGCGCGTCAACATATCGTGCACGGTAATGTGCGCGGAAGACAAAATGGTCGGCAGTCCGCTTCCAGGGTGCGTACCCCCACCTACAAGCCAACAATTGCGCACATCTTGCATGCGGTTGTGCGGTCGAAAGTACAACATTTGGCGCAACTGATGCCCGAGCGAAAACGTTGCCCCTGCATACACGTTGTGGTCGTGTTCCCATTGCTGTGGCGTAAGAACGTGCATCGCAACGATGTCTTCTGTCGCCACACGAAATCCGGCGGACGCGATCACAGCGCGCATGCGTTGGCAAAACTCGTCTGCACATTGCGCCCAGTCAATTCCTGAGCGATTGTTTGGCACGGGCGCAAGAATGTACAGGGCACTATGCCCTTGCGGTGCAAGCGTCGGATCCGTCACACAAGCATTGTGCACGTACACCGACGGATTTGGAGGAAGCATCATATCCCGCGTAATATGATCGACAAACGCCCGATAATCTGGTGAAAAAATGATCGTATGATGGGGCATGTGCGCAAACGACTGACGCACGCCCAAATACAGCATGCATGCAGAACACGACCACTGTTTGCGTGCCATGCGCTCTGGCGTATGCGTCCTTAGCACGTTTGGAGGAAAAAGGGACACTGCATGCCCGATGTCTGCGTTGATGACGACCGCATCGCACGGGATCGTTTCACCGTTTTTGAGCGCGACACCAACGACCGTGCGATCGCGCATGACGATGCGGTGCACCGGCGTGCCCAGACGCACGCCCCCGCCGTTGCGCACGACGACACGCTGCATCGCGTGCGGTATCGCGTGCACACCGCCGATCGGGTGGTGTACCCCATACGCATGCTCCATGTACGCAAGCATCGAAAACGCTGCCGGACATTCCCACGGGGACATGCCCAAATACTTTGCCTGAAACGTAAACGCAATTTGAACAGTCGGATGACGGAAATACTGCTGCAATCGCTGCATAAGCGACTGCCCGATGCCCATATGCGGCACGGCGCGCAAAAAACGAGGATGGGCATAGTGCCAAAGCGCATCATGCGCGTGAAGCAACAGTGGAGAAATCGCTTCGAAATGTTTTTGTTCAGCAGCCATAAACGCGTCGTATCCTGCACCTTCTCCAGGAAACAGCCGCTCTAGTGCATCGCGCATGCGTCTTCGGTGTGTCGTCATATCGATATGCACTTCGGGAAAGTGCAACCGCACCATCGGATCGAGCGCGACCAACGTTAGCTCATCCGCCAGCGACGCTCCACTACGCGCAAACGTTTCTTCTACGATGTGCGGCATATTCAAAAAAGTCGGTCCGCGATCAAACGTGTACGGCCCAAGCGTCAACCCAGACGTCCGTCCACCGACCGTCTCCCGCGCTTCTACGACGGTGACTGCACATCCCGCATGCGTCAGCTGCATCGCTGCAGCAAGCCCACCAGGTCCCGCACCTATGACTACGACGTGCGCCACGAAGCCACCCTCCATCACTGTACACTTGTCCATCCACACCGCACCCCTGCACGAACCGTGCCGTCACGCAAGCCCGGGAAACCCCCTCTGACGCAACACCTCGTACGTGACGATCGCGACCGCGTTTGCAAGGTTGAGCGAGCGCATCGCCGACACCATCGGCAAGCGCATGCAACGGTCTGCATGTGCCTGCAACAATGCTGGAGGCAAACCCGCCGTCTCTTTCCCAAAAACGAGTGCCGTCGGTCCGGTGTACGCTCCGTCTGTGTACAAGCGGTGCGCTTTTGTCGTCAGCATCCACATCGTCATGTGTGGATGCTCCGATGCGTAGTCGTCAAACGAATCATGCACGTGCACCGTCAACGCATCCCAATAGTCGAGTCCCGCGCGCTTCATATACCGATCGTCTAGCGAAAACCCCAATGGACGAATCATGTGCAACGGCGTCCCCGTCGCCACACACGTGCGGGCGATGTTTCCTGTATTGGCAGGAATTTCTGGCTCTACAAGGACGATGTGCAGCGGCGCGCTCATCCGTGCATCTGGCAAAAGTGCCGCATAAACGAAACGACCGCATCGATCGCCTGCTCCGTCACGGCATTGTAATTGGACACACGGATGCCACCAACGCTGCGATGTCCTGCGAGACCCACAAAGTTTTGTTTTTTCGCTTCTTGCAAAAACTGCTTTTCCAACTCCGGCGTCGGCAATCGAAACGTCACGTTCATCTGAGATCGGCTGTGCGCATCCGCATGGCCGACATAAAAACCCCCGCTGTCGTCGATCGCACGGTACACGTGCCCCGCACGCTGCCGACTGCGCGCATCCATCGCTTCCAGACCACCGTTGTCAGAAATCCAACGCAACACGAGCGACATCATATAAATCGCAAACGTTGGCGGGGTGTTGTACAGTGAGTTTGCCTTTATGTGCGTATCATAGCGCAGCATCGTCGGCACGTGGGGGCGGGGCACATCGACGAACGATTTGCGCGCGATTACGAGCGTGACTCCAGAAGGACCGATGTTTTTTTGTGCCCCTGCATAGATGAGCGAAAACGGCCGGACATCGAGCGGCCGGCTGAATAGATCGCTGGACATATCCGCAATGAGCGGGCAATCCACGTGCTTGGGCAACGCCTCTGTGCTCCACTGCACCCCTTCGATCGTCTCGTTGGTCGTGATGTGCACGTACGCTGGCGCACGATTTGTCCATTGCGCATCCCAAGGGCGTATGGTGCGGTATCCCCCGTCTTTTGTCGAAGCACATACATCGGCGTTTCCGACGATGCGCGCCTCAGCGAGCGCTTTTTCGCCCCATGAGCCATTGACGACGTATGCACCGTGCGTCTGTGGTGTCAGCGCATGCATCGGTACCATCGCAAACTGCGTGCTTGCACCGCCTTGCAAAAACAAGACGACGTACTCATCGCTCAGCCCGTACAACGTGCGAACATGTGCTTGCGCCTCATCATGAATCGCTTCATATGCGGTGCTGCGGTGCGACAGCTCCATGACCGACATGCCTGTATCGGCATAATTGGTCATTTCCTGTGCAGCGTGCTCCAGTACACTTTGGGGCATCGCCGCTGGCCCTGCGTTAAAATTTGGTGCACGTCCGATCATCATCGCTTCCCCTATTCTCGTAAAGTACGGGCTATTGTTGTCCGCGCTCGTATGTGCGCATCTGTACAGAATAACCGACAAACGTCCCCCACAAAATGAGCAGGCACGCTTCCGTCGAAAACGTCGCTGCATCCATACGCCATAATGCGTACTTCGGCACGTTCCAAGGAAAAACCGCGCTGTACACAACCACAAACGCACCCGCGCCACCGACCATGCCCGTCCACGCCTCCATCGGCATACGCCGGCACAGCAGCGCACAGACGATCGCCATGCACACCGATGCCACAACCCACACCGCACTCCCGATCCCGATCCCGAGTGCCTCATCGCGCAACCGGTCCGGCATCCCAAACGCAATCGCCCAATCAGCGATGCGCACACGTGTAAAGCGCAACCACTCCGCTATCGCGTGCGCAGCGATCCAGCATCCCGCACCGACTGCACCAAACACGATCGCATCGACGACAATGCGCAGCGATTGTGCGCCGGGCACAGACTGCACTCTATCGGTCATCCAAGCTCCACCCCTTCAGCACGCCCCGCATCAAAAGCGTGACACTTTTGCAGCGCACGTCACGTGCAGCGCATCGATGGCGATCGCCAACACCTGCACGTGCATACACGAACTGCTCGTGCCTAGCCTAGCCCGTGCTGCGCACATTCATGCAAAGAGGGTTCCAAAACATAGGAAAGCGTGTTATAATAGCTTTAACACTCGCTCGGTACACCAGCTTGTTCGCGCGTCCGAAAAGACGACCCGCATCCGCACGAAGCAATGGCGTTTGGATTTTCGATCGTAAAGCCACCGCCAAGCTCTGTTTCTTTATAATCAAGCTGTACACCTTGAATAAGCGGAGCGCTCTCTTGATCGACAAGGATGCACACTCCGTCAAAGACGACCGCGATATCGCCTGCTTCTTTGTGCTCAGCAAACTCGAGCGCATACGTAAATCCGCTGCATCCGCCGGTCTGTACCCGAATGCGCAGCATTCCTTGCACTCCTTCGGCATCCATCATTTCCTTAATGCGTCGGGCCGCAAACGCGCTCACGCCGATGTTCATGATGACGCACCTCCTTGATGTGATGATACACGTCCCCCCCAAAAAAATCAAGTGAACGCACAACCGACTGAAAGGAGGGGTCTTGTATGCCCCAAATGCACACGCAATATGCGCTGGATGCGATCGCGACGAAAGTGTTCACCGGGGAACGATTGACGTTTGAAGACGGTATGGCGCTGTACGCTTCTCCCAACGTATTGGGCGTATGCCAGCTTGCTGCCCACGTGTGCGAGAAACTGCACGGAAACAACGTGTACTTTATCGAAAATATGACGCTCTACTTTACGAATGTATGCGAAGCACACT
The DNA here is from genome assembly GCA_018969805.1 of Paenibacillaceae bacterium. Classification (GTDB taxonomy): domain Bacteria; phylum Bacillota; class Bacilli; order Paenibacillales; family YIM-B00363; genus REEB470. The sequence continues at coordinate 6,026 of JAGWXQ010000077.1, forward strand.
GTGCATTTTGTGCGTTTCGGCGCGATGCCGACGAAGACGGTGCGTATACGCTGAGCCCTGCAGACGTCATCGCCCAAGCGACACCACACGTGCATGCACGGACACGGGAGTTTCACATTACCGGCGGCCACAATCCCCACGTGCCGTTTGCATACTATGTCGATGCGGTGCGCCAGCTTAAGCGCGCGTTCCCACACATCACGATCAAAGCGTACACAGGTGCAGAAATCGTATTTTTCGCGCGCCAAAGTGGCCTATCCGTGCGCGACGTCCTCATCACCTTGCGCGAAGCGGGACTGGATACGCTTACTGGTGGCGGGGCAGAAATATTGTCCGAACGGTACCGTCAAAAAATGATGGTCGGAAAAGCGACGAGCGCCCAATGGCTCGATGCACACCGCACAGCACATTCACTCGGGATGAAGACACACGCCACGATGCTCTACGGATCGATCGAGACGATCGAAGAGCGCATGCAGCACTTGATCCAGCTGCGTACGCTGCAAGACGAAACCGATGGATTTATGGTATTTATTCCTCTGGCCGTCCAGCCAATGAAGAAGTCAGCCGGCATTAAGCGGCGCACATCGGCGTTTGAGGATTTGCGCATGATCGCGATCTCGCGTCTTATGCTCGACAATTTCCCCCATATCAAAGCGTATTTTATCAACATCGGCACGCAACTCACCCAGCTTGCGCTCGCATGTGGTGCGTCCGACGTCCACGGGACGCTCATCCGCGAACGCATCAGCCATGCGGCCGGTGCACGCAGCGAAGACGGTCTCACGCGCGACGAGCTCATTCACCTCATTCGCGGAGCAGGCAAAGTCGCGATCGAACGCGATACGTTTTACCGTCCGATCGAGCGGTACAGCTAACCTACCACGGAAGAAGCCCCCATCCGTCGCGCAGCCATACGAGCAGCGCCCCGATCGGTACGACGGCGACTGCAGCGACGCGCACGTACAGCAACACCGCGCATAGGGCGACGATGAGTGTGTCGGTCGGTCTATGAATGACATCAATCGCAAACGTACATGCAGTGAGCGCGAGGATGCCCACCGTACACCCATGGACGTACCCAAGCACCCGTTTCCAGCGCGCGTCTGTGTA
>JAGWXQ010000078.1 GCA_018969805.1 Paenibacillaceae bacterium
GGCATTGCGCGATGAATACACACTTTCTGCAGCGAAACTAACGCTGACCGTGGCGGCGTACTCTGTCGTATGTACAGGCGTGTTTGGCGTAGCAGCGGCGTGGCTGATCGCAAAATATCGCTTTAGAGGGAAAAATGCATTATTGACGCTAATTGACCTGCCGTTTGCCGTATCTCCGGTCATCGCAGGGTTTGTGTACATTTTGATGTTCGGTCGTGGCAGTATGTTTGAGCCGTTGCTGCAGCAATGGGATATCAAGATCGTTTTTGCGACACCAGGCATTGTCCTTGCGACATTGTTTGTGACGTTGCCGTTCGTCGTACGCGAGCTCGTCCCATTGATGCAAGCCCAAGGTGTGCAGGAGGAGGAAGCTGCGGTATCGCTCGGCGCAGGCGGGTGGCGTATATTTTGGCGTGTGACGTTGCCCAATATCAAGTGGGCGTTGTTGTACGGATTGATTTTGTGCAATGCGCGCGCGATGGGGGAATTTGGTGCAGTGTCTGTCGTATCTGGGCACATACGCGGGCAAACAAACACGTTGCCGTTGCACATCGAAATTTTGTATTCGGAGATTAAGTTTGTAGAGGCGTTTGCGGTGTCGATGTTGCTCGTCTTGCTTGCTGTATGTACGCTCATCGCCAAACATATCGTAGAGGGGTGGAAACAATGACGGCATGGCACATTGAAGCGAAGGGCTTGACCAAGAAATTTGGATCTTTTGCAGCGTCAAAAAATGTCTCGTTTTCTATTGCGCGCGGTGCACTCGTCGGTCTTCTTGGACCGAGCGGGGGAGGAAAGACGACGATATTGCGCTTGTTGGCTGGATTAGAGCAACCTGATGAAGGGACGATCGTGTTTCATGGGCAAGACGTGTCACACGTTCCTCCTCAGAAACGAAACATTGGTGTCGTTTTTCAAAACTACGCCTTATTTCGGCATATGACTGTTTTCGAAAACATCGCGTTTGGATTGCGCGTGCAACGAAAAAGCAAAGCGGAAATCGTGCGCCGCGTAGAAGAATTGTTGGAACTAACCAATTTGCACGGACTTGCAAAACGTGTGCCCCATGAGCTATCTGGTGGACAAAGACAGCGCGTTGCGTTTGCCCGTGCGCTTGCACCACAACCACAGTTGTTGTTGCTCGATGAGCCTTTTGCGGCGATCGATGCGCACGTACGGCGTGAGTTGCGCACGTGGCTGCGCGAGATGGTCGATCGCATCGGTGTGACGACCATTTTCGTGACCCACGACCAATCCGAAGCGATTGAAATTGCGGACGAATTGTTGATCGTTGCCGATGGACGTGTGGAGCAGCAAGGGACACCACAGAGCATTTATGCACTGCCACGAACACAGTTTGTTGCGCAGTTTATTGGAGAGACGATGCGCGTCATGCCAGATAAGCCGATGCACGGGTTTGACCACATAGAACGCAATTGTGCACTGCTCATTCGACCCGAGTTTGTCGAAATCGGAAAAAGCGCAGAAATACTTCCGCGATCGGCTGCGGCGGCTGGTGTGGTAAAGCACGTTTTTTTCCGTGGAGCATCATGGGAAATTGAAGTCGATGTAGACGGCATACGGCTTACAGGGATGCGTTCGGTCGAAAAGCCGACGCTGCACGCAGGGGATCGTGTCGATGTGCTCGTGCATCGCGTGTTCGTATTTCAAGAGGGACAAGTGCGCATGGTGGACAACCGGCTGAAGTCAGACGAGATGATGGTGTATATTTAGGAAAAATAGTACCCGGTGGGTGCTTTTTTTGTGCGCAATGATCATGAGAGAGGGAACCTTCGTATCGGCGAGCATCGCAAGGTGAGCATCGCAAGGTGAGCATCGCAAGGTGAGCATCGCAAAAAATGATTTGATGCATGTACTTGGCATCATAATCATTCATGGGTTTATTGCCTGTAACGACAACATACGTAGCATGATGTACTTTCGCTTGCAAATGTTATTCCGATAGTGTATCATGAGGTTAATTGATTTGTTGAGATGACTACGCGCGGCACCGCGTTTTTTGATTTGTTGAAAATTGTTTTTTGCAAACGGTATTTGGGCTAGGACTGAATGTTTTGCGCATATTGTGATATGTGCAATATGTCCAGAAGAGATGAGGTAATGATGTCGAACAGATGACTTTGCATAAGAGTATGAATATGATTTTTTTTGATACGAAAAATCGATGTCCATCCCAATCTTCATGCCGATCCATTTATGGTCAAGTCCATAATAGTGTGTAAAATGGATTGAGGGCACAAAGCGACGCAAACCGGATGTTGACACTGCATCGTTGTGGGAGGTGATGGCATCCCTATAGATCACCGCCGAGAGACGCGCTCATTGGTCATTAAGAGACAGCCAGCCGGCCGGCAGATCACAATCGCCACGTTGCATGAAGATGGCTTAGCTTGCTTGGTTTCCACTGCGCAGAACTAACCCTGCGCAGTGTCACACCAGTTTGATGATGTTCGATTTAGGCTGGGTTGCCATATCGCTCTCCCTCCTTTGCAAATATTCTTGCATATCCAAGTACCTTTTTCCGGACGACCATTTCTCATGGATCTCCATGAGAAGAGCACCGACAATTCGTTCAAGCGATTCACGATTTGGGAAAATGCGGATCACGCGTTCCCGTCTGCGGATCTCTTCGTTCATCCGCTCCACGCTGTTCGTTGTCCTTAAGCATGTACGATAGTGATCCGGTAATGATAGAATTGCTGTAGCATCTTCGAGCCCCTCTTCAAGCAACTTCATAGCTTTATTTGCTTTTTGTGCATACGTATCTAATATTTGGCCCAACAACACCCGTGCCGTCTCGTGATCCGGTGCATGCAAGATGGATCGAACATGACCATGGATTTCTGACTGCAAGGATTTCGGTGTGACATCCATAATGTTCCGCAGGAAATGGGTCTGGCAACGTTGCCATGTTGCACCTTGGAATTCTTTCCTGATCGCGTTCACGAGCCCGCCATGGTGATCTGAGGTGATCACATCCACGCTACTGAGACCACGGCTCTTCAGCCAAGCAAATAGGGCAGACCAAGTAGCAGTGCTCTCGCTGTCGCCGACTTGGAATCCAAGAACTTCCCGATGACCATCGGTGTTTACTCCGACAGCAATGAGTACACCTCGAGATCGCACACGCCCATTTTCGCGCACTTTCATATACATCGCATCGACGATGACAAATGGAAAATGATGATCAGCTAAGGAACGATTATTCCAACCTTTTATAATGGGATCAAGGTTTTTACAAAGGTTACTTACAGTCGATTTCGAAAAAGACGTTCCACATAATTCTTCAGTGATCTGAGAGACTTTTCTCGTAGAAACTCCGTTAATGAACATTTCCATTAGCCCGATAACAAAAGCTTGCTCGCTCCGCTGATAACGGTGAAATAGATCAACGGAGAAATTACCATCTCTCGTACGAGGGACTTTCAAGGTGATTGTGCCTACTCTTGTTGATCATGCCCTCAAACGGCTTCCGTTACGGTACGTTTGACGTTCGTCTGTTCGTTCGTAGCGCTGAGCACCGATGTGTTCCGCTAGCTGTGCCTCTAATAATTGGTTGAGCACAGATTCCAAAATATTACGCAACCCCGGATCTTTAGTATTCGACATAAAAAGATGGTGCACATCCTGTTTATTTACAGTGATGTTGAATTGATCCATAATGGAATTCCCCTTGTTTAATGATATTTTTCCAACCATATTCTACCTGAACTTTTCGAGAACGTCTTCCGATATTTCTGAAGAATGCACTTCCCCCATTAAACGGATACAACCATTTTTTGATCTTGATTTAATACTTGTACACACCCGTCCTTGATATTTCTCATTTCTGTGCAAATTTTGATGTACAACATCCTTACTTGGACGTATGCTGAATCAGCATAAACATGTCCCACCACCTTTCAATATACTCTGTTGTGCTGTAGTAAAAAACCTGCAATACAACGGATGATTATGATCGTGCTCATGCGCAGGTGCCGGCTAGAAGTGCCTATTATTATAATGATATAATAACTAATAAATGTAATTCAAGGCAGAAGCCGTCTGCCCACCCGGGCTACACACCATAGTCCCAACTACCACTTTAAATTCTGTAAAAAGTATTCAGTTCTGATTTTCGATAAGCGCTCATTTTAGTTTATCAGTCGCACGCACAACCCCGAAACTTAAGCATTCAACATAAAAAGACGATGAAAATCCTTTTTATATACAGTAATTTTGAATTGAAACAAGATAAAAACATCATTTAATGAGATTTTGACAACCCCTATTCTACACGAACTTTTCGCGAGTGTCTTGCGACGTTCTCGAAAAGGGGATTTACACCATTATATGGACACAACTACAAACAAACATACGAGTAACGCCACAATCAAAACGACAGCCGCAACAATGAGCACAATTTTGGCAGATACAGCAACGGTCACGCCTGAACCAGCGACGATGACCGCGTCTATGAGCGATTTCAGTACACCGAGCAACCAAGGTGAGGCAGGAAGAGCTGCTGCACCCGCTATAGGTGCGGATATTGCTTTTGTGTTCCAAACAATTTCGATGCATCGCGTAATGTCTGCGTCTTGTATATGAATTTTGTGTTTGGGCACGCACGACACCAAAGACCGCGCAATGTGCTGGATCAACGGATCATGGATCTTCTGTCTCGATAAATCCAGATGTGATCTCGCTTGCACGATATTTCTTGTGGCATCGCTTCCGATCACCGTCCACAACACGAAAAACACCAATAATACAGTCGTCCATCTGTGCCAGGTCGTTTTCACGAGCCAAATCCTCCTCTCTATAGGCTCGATCATGTGCACCGGTACGTTGTAGTCCGCGATGTACTGAGAGCCAGCTGGGCGCGCGTGACGCGCGAGATGGCGCGTGCATATGTGGCGATGCCGGTGGTGCAAACGTCCACATGGCGCAAGAAAATCGAAATCCATAACACCGTTTGGCGGTGTATCTGATCATGCATAAAAACAGCATCTACAAATACACACCTGCATGATGTATCCATCATAGCACGAAACTATTTAACAAGTCAATATTTCTTGATCAATTCGTTTGTTGTTCTTGCGCGCGCAATTTATGAACGTTTTTTATAAGAACATCACTTTATGTAGGATCGTACTGGGGTGCATCCGCATGGCGCACCATCGATCCCGCAAAAACTGTTTTTTCCTTCCGCGGTGCGATGCATCGGGACGTGACGCGCGATGGTGATTGACAGGAACACCGTTTGTGTGTATCATAAATCTCGTAAACATTGCACGATGTAGGATTCATAAGACGGGCGCATCAGTCCGAAACGCAAAGGACAGGGAGGCACGCGGATGGCAGGTGAGGCACGTGGCTACGTCCCACAGCAGATTGAGCCGAAGTGGCAGGCGTATTGGGAGGCGCATCGGACGTTTCGCGTCTTGGACGACGATGCAAAGCCGAAGTATTACGCGCTCGATATGTTTCCGTATCCGTCGGGGGACGGCTTGCACGTCGGACATCCAGAGGGCTATACGGCGACGGACATCGTAGCGCGGTACAAGCGCATGTGTGGCTTTGATGTGCTGCATCCGATGGGTTGGGATGCGTTTGGACTTCCTGCGGAGCAGCATGCGATGCAGACGGGAATGCATCCGCGCGACATTACGGAGCGAAACATCGCGACGTTTCGGAGACAAATCCGCGCCCTTGGACTCAGCTACGACTGGGACCGTGAGCTCAGCACGACCGATCCACAATACGTGCGTTGGACGCAGTGGATTTTTTTGAAGCTGTATGAGCGGGGACTAGCGTATGTAGACGATATGCCGGTCAATTGGTGTCCTGCACTCGGGACCGTGCTCGCCAACGAAGAAGTCATCGATGGAAAAAGTGAGCGGGGCGGGCATCCCGTCGAACGCGTCATGATGCGCCAATGGGTGCTGCGCATTACGGCGTACGCGGAGCGGTTGCTTGCGGATTTGGATGGATTGGACTGGCCAGAGAGCATCAAAGACATGCAGCGGCATTGGATCGGCAAGTCTACGGGGATGAAATTGTCGTTTGCGATCGAAGGACACGACGCGCGCATTGACGTGTTTACGACGCGTCCAGATACGTTGTACGGTGTCACGTTTGTCGTCCTCGCACCAGAGCATCCGCTCGTATCCACAGTCGTGACACCGGAGCAGCGTGAGGCGATTGCACAATTTTTGCAGTTTGTGGCGACGAAGTCGGATCTCCACCGTACGGATTTGGCGAAAGAAAAGACGGGCGTGCATACCGGAGCGTACGCAGTCCACCCGATGACGGGGGAGCGCATTCCGATATGGCTTGGAGATTATGTACTTGCATCCGTCGGGACAGGGGCGATCATGGCGGTGCCTGCACACGATGAGCGCGATCATGATTTTGCGCTGCAGTACGGTTTGCCGATCGTAGAAGTCGTCGTAGGGGGCGATGTCGCGGCGCACGCGTACACGGGCGACGGCGTGCACGTCCGATCGGGCGACCTCGATGGGCTGCATACGGCAGATGCGATCGCGCGCATGAGTGACACGTTGGTCGCGATGGGCATCGGATTGCGCACAGTGTCGTATCGCTTGCGCGACTGGTTGTTTTCAAGGCAACGCTACTGGGGTGAGCCGATACCGATCGCGTACGCGCCCGATGGGACGATCGTGCCGATGTCGTACGATGCGCTGCCGCTCACGCTGCCGATGATGGACGAGATTGCCCCGATGGGTACGGGCGAGTCGCCACTGGCACGGGCGACCGACTGGGTGCACACGACCGATGCATCGGGGACACCGCTGCGTCGAGAGACAAACACGATGCCCCAGTGGGCGGGAAGCTGCTGGTATTATTTGCGGTTTATTGACCCGCACAACACCCAGACGCTCTGTGACTTCACGAAGCAAGCGCGGTGGTTGCCGGTCGATTTGTACATCGGCGGTGCGGAGCATGCGGTGTTGCACTTGTTGTATGCGCGTTTTTGGCACAAAGTTCTCTATGACATCGGTGTTGTATCGACACCGGAGCCGTTTGAAAAGCTCGTCAATCAAGGCATGATTCTTGGGGACAACGGAGAAAAGA
>JAGWXQ010000079.1 GCA_018969805.1 Paenibacillaceae bacterium
GTCGTCGTCTTCGTCTTCGTCTTCGTCTTCGTCTTCGTCACTGCCGTCGTCTTCAATCGCGTCCATGTCATCAATGTCATCAACTTCATCAAGCGGATCGATCTCTGGTTCGACTTCGGCAAACACTTCTTCTGTCTCCTCTTCTTCCTCCGCCGCATCCGCACGCGCAAACTCTGCCGGTGCTTCAATCTCTTCGTTCTCATCCTCATCAAAAAACGGTGTTTCTCCCCCTTCGATGGCATCGTAAACGCCAGGCTCTTCAGGGATCATGTCAAATTCCTCTTCTTGTTCTTCAATATACAAATCGTCGTCTTCGATGTCGTCCTCTTCGTTAATAATGCGCGGACGTTTGCTTGTCGCACCTGTGGCATCGTCTGCTTTTTCTACGGGATACCACCGTTTCAAACCCCATACGTTGTTTCCAACACAAGCAAATCGGCCGTCGATGTTGATTTCCGTGTACACCTGGGCAATGACACGCATCACCTCTTCGTCACCAAGATGTTTCCGCACCGCAATCTCCCGCATCAACTCCCTGTAGTAGTACGGTTTCTTTGCACTCATCAATATTTCGTACGCCAAGTCCACCATCGGCATTTCGCGTGCATGTTCCTGTGACACGCGCAGCTGCAATTCGCTCATTCGTCCATCGCCCCTTTCCTCCGCAGACAATCGTCCATACGCACTGCCTGCTTTGTGCATATTGTTCATAAAATCATGATCCCAAAAGTAGGTGCGTGCTCATGTCCTGCTTCTTGCGTGCCCACGCACGCGCGCCGGCAACGGCCCGCTGCGCATACGCTTCCCCAATCGTTCCCAAAGGCGTTCTCGCAATCCGGGCACACCACGTTCACCCCGTACAACGCAAAGTGCCCATCGCCATTATTGATACAGGCATCGATGCCACACATCCTGACCTTATCGTACGCACTGGATACAACGCGATAGACCCTTCATCGCCACCATACGATACGCACGGACACGGCACGCACATCGCGGGCACAATCGCTGCTCAAGGAACGCACGTGATCGGAATCGCTCCGCATGCGCACATTCATGCGATCAAAGCGTTTGATCATACGGGCAGCGGTGTGCTCACACACATCGTCGATGCGATCGCTTGGTGCATCGCGAGGCGCATGCGCATCATCAACATGAGCTTTGGCACACACGTCAGCAGCGACACCCTACACGCCGCAATTCAGAAAGCAACCGCCTCAGGCATCATCGTCATTGCATCTGCAGGAAACGACGGAGCACGCACGGCACACTATCCGGCACGCTACGAAGAAACGATCGGTGTCGGCGCGCTCAGTACCGATGGCTCTGTCGCACCATTTAGCAATACCCATCCTTCAATCAATGTGTACGCCCCGGGTGCGCACATTGTCTCGACTTGGCCGGGAAAACGCCTCGCCACACAAAGCGGCACGTCAATGGCGACCGCCCACGTCACAGGCGCCGTCGCATTGTTGCTCGGTACGCACGCACGCCTTACACCGCGACACGTACATGCACTGATTGCACGCCTTCCCTATAAACGTCTTGATGCACCGACGCTCATGCGTCTCGCACCATCACGGTCGGCGCATGCACGCCGATAAGGTCCAATGCTGCTGCAATCGTACGACGGGTCGCACCATACAGTGCGAGTTTGGCCATCCGCTCCTTGTCGTCCTCGACGAGCACGCGCTCCGCTTTATAGTATCTGTGAAACACCCCCGCCAATCCATACACATACCGGACGACACGGTGGGGCGCGCACTGCTGTGCCGCCTCAGCAACCGCCTCCGGCCACGCACCAAGCACCTGCAATAGTGCATATGCGTCGTCCGTACTCAGCGGTGTCAAATCCGCATCGCGCACGGCCTCCTCGGATACGCCCGCTTGACGGAACACGCTGCAAATGCGCGCATGGGCATATTGCACGTAGTACACGGGATTGTCACTGGACTCCGAGACCGCCAAATCCATATCGAAGTCAAGATGCGCATCCGCCGACCGCATCGCAAAAAAATATCGCGCCGCATCGACCCCGACATCGTCGATGAGCTCTGCCAACGTTATGGCTTTTCCTGTCCGCTTGGACATTTTTACTTTTTCCCCATTTTTGTACAAACTGACCATTTGGGCAATGACCACGTGCAACACATCCGGATCCCGCCCCACAGCCTGCATGGCGGCCCGCACCCGCGCGACGTAGCCGTGATGGTCTGCACCCCAAATGTTGATGATTTTGTCATAACCGCGTTCGTATTTGTCAATATGATAAGCGATATCCGGCATGAGATACGTAAAGAGACCGTCTTGCTTCACGAGAACACGATCTTTGTCGTCGCCAAACGCCGTCGTCTGCAACCAAATCGCACCGTCGTGCTCATAAACGCAGCCACTTGTGCGCAAAGCATCGAGTGCCCGTTGCACATCGCCTCGCTCATACAGCGCCGTCTCGCTGCGCCAGTGATCAAACTGTACCCGAAACTGGTGCAATACGCCACGGATCGCTTCCATTTGACGCTCCAATCCGTACTGCCGGAAAAACTGTGCCCGCACTTCTTTGTCTGCGTGGACCCACTGATCTCCATCTCGCAGTGCAATACGTTTGCCGTATGCGACGACATCGTCCCCAAAATATCCATCTTCGGGCATTTCTCGCTCAATTCCAAGCGCCTGACAATACCGCACTTCAAGCGACTGTGCCCAATTGGTTATTTGGTTTCCTGCATCGTTGATATAGTACTCACGCTCGATCGTATACCCCGCATACGCAAGCACGCGGCACAACGCATCACCAAGCGCAGCCCCGCGGGCATGACCAAGATGCAGCTGTCCCGTAGGGTTTGCGCTGACGTATTCAACCAAAATGCGCTCGCTCGGGTCTCGATCCAGTGCCCCATAGCGCGCACCCGCACGGTACACATCCCTAATGACATCGTGTAACGCTCTTTTGTCCATCACAAAATTGATGAACCCCGGACCTGCGATCTCCACGCGGGCGACCCCCGCCTGCTGCGCATCCAACGCATCGACGATCGCGCGCGCAATTGCATGCGGAGGCTTGCGCAACGACTTTGCCAACTGCATCGCAACGTTCGTCGCCCAATCTCCGTGGTGCGCTTCCCGAGGCACTTCCAAAAAAACGTCCACAGGCGATGGTACCCCGATCTTTTCTAACGCACGCGCAATCGCCTCTCGCAGCTTCTGCTGGATGCGCTGCATTGTCGTCTGTGTCGTGCTCATGCGTCCCTCGCCACAAGATCCGCCACAAATTTCGGCAACGCAAACGCTGCATGGTGCAGCGAAGGAGCATAGTACTTCGTCCCTTGTACGGCAATGTGCCGTGCATCGACAGCGCGTGGATCGTGCACTTTGCTGCCCATTGTAAACGTCCACAACCCGCTCGGATACGTCGGGATGTGCGCCGTATACAGCTGCATGATCGGAAAAATCGCAGCAACGTCGCGCGTCACCGTACGAATCAAATCGGCTTTAAACCACGGATTGTCCGACTGGGCCACAAAAAGGCCATCATCGCGCAACGCCTCAAAAATGCCTTGATAAAACCCTTTCGTAAACAACGACACTGCCGGCCCGACCGGTTCGGTCGAATCGACCAAAATCACATCGTATGCGTCACGATGCTCCGCGATGTGCGCATATCCATCTCCGCAAATGACGTGTACGCGCGCATCATCCAGTGCACAGGCGATGGACGGCAAATGTTTTTGAGACACCCGCAGCACTTCGGCGTCAATTTCAACGAGCACTGCCCGCTGCACAGAACGATGGCGCAACACTTCGCGAATGACACCACCGTCTCCTCCGCCGACAACGAGTACGTCGCGCGGATGCGGATGCGTGCTCAGTGCCGGATGCACCATCATCTCATGATACACAAACTCATCGCGTTCCGTCGTCATGACCATCCCATCGAGTACGAGCATTCGCCCCCATTGTTCCGTATCAACGACCGCAAGATGCTGATACGGTGTCTGCATCGATTCGAGCGTCGCTGTACTGCGCATACTGATCGCATGCGTGGGCGTTTGTCGTTCCGTAACCCATAATTCCATTTGTGCGCCCCGCCTCTCCCGTCGGCAACTGATTCAACCGTATGTTTTCTTTAAATAGTATACTGCATGTGCGCGCAATTGCAACCGCACGCGCTGCGCAACACACAGGCGCGCATACGAACACCGCTCCTTGTACACACTTACACACATCACGCGCACTCCCTATTTGATGCAACCCACTTCTGATATGAATGCGTATGTAGACGCATCGGTCCTATCGGGCAAAAACCGCCTTTTCCGATCAAGTAAACGCCCCCCTCTGGCTGTCTGTTTTCAATGCGGGATTCGTATTACTTCCTCTCAATCAAGGAGGCATCGATCATGCGAAGACGAGCACTCATATCGCTATGTGCGCTCGCGGTATTGATCCCGTTTGCGGCTGTGGGTTCTTGCCAACTCGTGGCGCTTCCACCGATGGCAATGGAGGAATCGACTGTCGTCGTCGATGCAGAAGGAACGCCCATGGATACGCTGTATCGATTGGAAAACCGCCGTGTTCTTCCGTTGACGGCCATATCCCCATACTTTATCGACGCGCTCATCGCAATGGAAGATCAGCGGTTCCCGTATCATTTTGGGATCGACGTGGTCGGCATCGCGCGCGCACTGTACGTCAATGCGCAAGCGCGCTCATGGAAGCAAGGTGCAAGCACGATCACCCAGCAGCTCGCGCGCAACGCATATTTGAACCACGAACGCACATGGACACGAAAAATCAAAGAAAGCATCTACGCGTGCGCTCTCGAAGCGCAGTACAGCAAAGCGGACATCCTCACAATGTATGCAAATAAAGTATACTTCGGGTACGGTACGTACGGAGTCGAATATGCATCCCGCAAATATTTTGAAAAAAGTGCACACGATCTCACTTTGGCAGAAGCCGCATTGCTCGCAGGCAGCGTCCGAAGCTGGAAATACTACTCCCCCTATTCGCCTGGAGGACTGACCCGCCAACGCGCTGTTCTCCGTGCCATGCTCGATCAAAATCGCATTACATCCGCACAGTACACCAACGCGCGCAATGCGGTACTGCGCATCGCTCCCGATCAACGGCCCGCACAGCGTACTTCGCACGTACGTTCGTTGATTCGCGCAAACGCCGCGCGCGCCCTATCGGCATCGACGCAGACGATCGATACAGGCGGCTTGACGATTCAGACGACGATTCGACCGGAAATGCAACGCATTGCCGAACAGGTTGTATCGCAATACGTGCATCCACACATCGGTTTGCAAGCCGCACTCGTCGCCATCGATCCGCGATCGGGTGCACTATGCGCACTGGTCGGTGGGCGACCCGACACCCCCGATGCGTACAACCGCGCACTCTCTTCGACGCGTCAGCCGGGCTCTGCGTTTAAACCCATCGTCTATGTAACTGCACTCGCATCGCGCTCCATGACAGCCACATCCCGCTATCGCAGCGCGCCAACCGTATTCGTCTACGACGACGGACGCCAAACGTATGCGCCAAAAAACTATGCGGACAAGTATGGATATGCCGATATCGATATGCGTACAGCACTCGCACGCTCGGACAATATTTATGCCGTCCACACACTACTGGACATCGGTGCGCCACGCGTACACGATATGGCGCGCCGACTAGGCATTCACGCACCACTTACCGCCATGCCCTCACTCGCACTCGGGGCATCCCCTGTGAGCGTTCTTGAGCTTGCTGGTGCGTACGCTGCCTTTGCCTCAGGAGGAACTGCGACCGATCCGTACGTCATTGATCGCATCACCGCGAGCAACGGTGCAACATTGTTTGCCAACCAAAAAAATCGTGTGCGCGTCCTCACTCCCGAAGTATCGTACGTCATGACGGACTTGCTCCAAGGTGTCCTCTCCGAAGGAGGTACTGCACACCGCGTCGCATCACTCGTCCATCGGCCGATCGCCGTAAAGACCGGCACAACAAACTACGATGCATGGGCAGTCGGGTATACGCCCGAACTCGTCACGGCGGTATGGGTCGGTTACGACCAACAGAAGCCGATATCCCCAATCGAAGCACAAACCGCACTCCCCATATTTGCGGCGTTTACCGAACGCGCACTCGCATCCGTCCCCCCAAAACCATTTGTCGCGCCACCCGGGGTCACAACGGTATATATCGATGAAAAAACCGGCTTGTTGGGCGACGTACGTTGTGGCACGATGCGGTTGGAATCGTTTGTCGCCTCGACTGCCCCGACGACATCGTGCGCCCCTTCGTCCAAAGAACCAACTCACCAAGAAGGCATCACAAACGCCCAAAGACGCGCCTGGTGGCAAAACGTCCTGCGCTGGTGGAATTCGGACGGTTAGTCAAACGCATGTCGAAACGCATCCGCGGCATGAAACCACAGTGCTTCATTGTGCGCAATGAGGCACTTTTTGAGCGCGCGTTTTTGTTCTAACGGCAATTCGTCAATGAGTACACGACGCTTCATCGCAGCATCCATGCGATTTACATGGTCCGCGAGCACCTTCCACCCTTGTTTTTGTGCGCGATCGATGCGCATGACGCACGCCGCCGCTCCCGCATAGCACGAATGCCCTTCTTCTGTCTTATCCGAAGCGATCCATACGAGCCAACACGTCTCTCCATGTGGAGCCACGCTCGGATCCGGTGAAAAGCGAATCCCCTTCTCTACACGACTTTTCGCATGCAACGCACCAATGTCTATAACCGCTTCATCGCCTTCTATAATGACAGCGGTAACGTTGCGTAAGTCAATGGCCCCGGAACCAAAGCCGCGATGTTTGTTTGCGGCGATAATGTTCAACGCAACTTTCTTCTGTTGTACCGGTTCCACAGGCACCAACGGCGCGTGCGCTCCATCCATTGGTCGTTTCTGTTCATCCATACATAAAGACCTCCTGTTCCTATTTATACGAATCCCTATTGAAAACATCTATCCAGCGGGCTGCTACCGAGCAAGCAAAAGCGTCCTAATAAAACGGATAGATGGTTTGAAATACGGATTGGTATGCGTCAAAATCACAACTTCGTG
>JAGWXQ010000080.1 GCA_018969805.1 Paenibacillaceae bacterium
CCTTGTGCTATTCCTTGTGCTATCCCCTCTTCTTTTCCTTGTGCTATCCCCTCTTCTTTTCCTTCTTTAACCCCTTTTTCAAATCCCCATCTGCTCCAAGTAGGCATCAAGGTGTCTCTCAGTGTGGATCCAAGTTGCGGAAATTGCTCCATGATCTGCTGTTTCACGATTGCATCCTCCTCTATTTCGATCAATGACATCCAGCATGCACGATTGTCCCCACTACTTCATTGCCAAGTACACCTTGTATAGAAGAAATGGATCGCACACGTATTCCGGTTCGTTGCTTGCACATGCTATATGGTTGCGCGTGGCGTTTGTTTCTCGTGTGCACGGTACATCGCCACGACCGTATCGCCATATACCGCGCGATGCACGCATGCAAACATCCCGATCGCATCTTCGATCGGTTCTTTTGCCCCATGCTCCAATACGAGCACCGCTTGTGGTGCCACGATCGCCTCAATCGCCCCAAACACATCAGGGATGCGCTGCGAACCATACGGAGGATCGACAAACACGATGTCCGCAAGGACGCTTCGCTCGTGCAACGTCCGTATCGCACGCATCGCGGGACAGTGCCAAACGGTCAGTCGATCACCCAACCGCGTATGCGCAGCGTTGTGCTTGATGACGTCGATGCATCGCGCATCGCGATCAATCGCATGCGCATGGGTGGCACCGCGGCTGAGCGCTTCCAATGCAAGTGCGCCCGTCCCTGCAAACAAATCGATCACGATGCCATCTGAAAAATACGGTCCAAGGCGATGAAACAACGATTCTTTTACTTTGTCTGCAGTCGGACGCGTATGTTGTCCTGCCACCGCGCGCAAACGCGTACCTTTTGCTTCCCCTGCAATAATGCGCATGAAGTTGTCCCCTTTACGAATATACCGTCTGCTTGTTGGGCAACATGACCGTATAGCGTTCGCGCACGCTATAGGAGATGTGCCAAACGCATGCTTCCCTTCCCCTGAGCATGTCGTCTGGCACTCCTTCTTTTCATCCGTTGTCGGAACGATACCGCACCGCTGGATCGAACAGCCACTTTTGTGAACCAGAACGATGCATGGGTCGGTTATTGTTCGTATACGTCCGTGATGTGGGCGATGGCAATCGTGATGTCCTCGTCATCGACACGCAGGTGCACGCGCGTCTCATCGCACGCCTTGATCGTCCCCGTATACACCGCCAATGCATGCACCGTGACGAGTGCTTGTGTACGTTGCGCCACACGCAGCCGGTCTGCACATTGTTCGGCTTTATGCGTCGTCTGCCGATGCATGCGCAAAGCGTGCTTGTGCTCGGGCAACATCATGCGCATGCTTTCCCACAATCCGTTGCCCCGCAGTTTTTTTCCCCGCATAGGACACCCCTCCATCACTCACGCATCGTGTCCTCCGATTTTTTTTGCCCGACGGTACGCGACACCCGCAGGGCGGATCGACGATGCATACACGATCGCACTGCGTCCAAATCGCGCACGAATCGCGTCCGTGACCCGATCAATGTGCCGATCGCCGATGTCGTCAAACGTCTGCTGTCGGATGTGGTCCGAGCGCAATCGATGCACCGAAACAGACAATCTGCGCACGGCCCATCCACGCCACATCTCAGAAAACAATACGCGTACATAAGTATACACGACGTGCGTCGCATGCGTGTGCACAGGCATCGTCCGTTCCCGGGACACCGCCGTTCGCCCGTCCCCACTCGCACACGATACGGCGACGATCGCACCGCACACTCCATGGGCACGACAGCGCATCGCCACTTCATCCGTAAGCTCTAGCAGCACCGTCTCAATGTCCGTACGCTGCACGTAGTCCCGGGCCAACGTGATGCCATGACCGATCGATTTGGGCATCCCCTCCAACGTATGCGCATCGACTGGCGCGTCGTCGATGCCATTTGCCGCCCGCCACAGTACGATGCCGTTGATGCCCATCGCGCGCTCCAGCATCGCTGGATCAGACAGTGCAAGCTGACCAATCGACACGATGCCCAAGCGGTGCATCTTTTGTTCGATGCGCGTGCCCACGCCAAATAACGTCTTGATCGGAAGTGGCCACATCACCGTCGGCACGTCTTCTGCCGTAATCGTATACACCCCTCCCGCATTGCGCTTGGCAAACTGATCGCACGCCATTTTGGCAAGCATTTTGTTTTCTCCAATGCCGATGCGCGCAAATACACCCGTCTGCGCCGCGATGTCTTGCTGGATGCGCCGCACGACATCCATGATGTCCCCGTGCAAATGGATCGTGTGCGTCAAATCACAAAATTGTTCATCGATCGAAAACGGCTCAACCGCATCGGTGTATCGCTCCAAGATGCGCGTGATAACCATCGCGACTTCGACATACGTCTGCATGTGGGGACGAACGACGACCGCATCGGGGCAGCGCGCCAATGCGTCTCCAAGCGTTTGTGCATTGTGCACACCGCACTTTTTGGCACGTGGACACGCCGCCAAGACGACACCCGACCGCACACGCGGATCTCCTGCCACGACGACCGCTTTGCGCGCCCACTGTGGATGCAGCGCCTTCTCGACACTGGCATAAAAGCTCTGCATATCGACCATGCACACGATGCGCTTCATCGCTCCCGACCTCCTCTTACTCATCCCCTATTGAAAACACACATCCAGACGACTGCCTTTTTCTTGATCGCAAATGGCGTTTTTGTGAAACGGATCGATGGAGTGAAATACGGATGAGTGGCACACCCACTCCTTCATTGAACACATCGATACAGTGAACGAATTGTTGTCGCAAAAAGTGTTTTTGTGAATAGGAACGATGGTTTGCCATACGTATGCGATCCGTGCCACTCGCATTGTACCCGCAAAAAAGGTACAATGAGATGAATGTTCCTACGTCGCCCCATTTTACAAAAACAATTTACCCTTCTATAGCGATGTGGTCGATAAGGGATGCAGTGCACGACAAAGGAGCGCACACAATGATCATTCACCCCAGCTTGCTGCACACACAGATGTCGGGCATCCGCATGATGGCCCAGCGCGCCGCTGAAAAAAAACACCCCGTCTACGCCCTCACACTCGGACTTCCGCACATCCCGACACCCGAACACATCGTCCGCGCCGCAAGGGATGCAGCTCAGACGGGTCATACCGTATACACGCCAAACGCAGGATTGCCCGCACTGCGCGAAGCGATCGCGGACTATATGCACAAAAAATACGGCCTGCACTACGACGGCCTCTCAGAGGTGCTCGTAACCCACGGGGCGACACACGCCATCGACGCGGCACTGCGCACGATACTGACCCCAGGATGCGATGTCCTTCTCCCTAGCCCAGCATACCCTGGCTACGAACCGCTCATCCGCCTGTGCGGTGCACGCCCGATCGCCATCGATACGTCGGCGTCTGACTTTCGACTGACACCAGACGTGCTCGCACAGCACATCACACCACACACGCGGTGCCTCATCCTTACCAGTCCGTCCAATCCGTGCGGTACCGCCTATGATCAGGACACCGTGCGTCGCATCGCACACGTCCTCGCCGACCACGACATGATGGTGTTGTCCGATGAAATATACAGTGAGCTCGTATACGATCGCGCACACACGTCGATCGCCTCGATTCCTGAGATGCGCCCCCGCACGATCGTGGTCAACGGACTGTCCAAATCGCACGCCATGACCGGATGGCGCATCGGGTGGATCGCAGCACCGGCATCGATCGCCCAGCACATCACCAAAGTCATCCAATATTCGATCACGTGCGCATGCAGCATCAGCCAGCACGCCGCCTACGCTGCCGTCACGACAGGAACCGACGATGCCCTCGCATTGCGCACGCTGTATGCTGCGCATCGGGACATCACCTGCACCGCACTGCGTTCGATCGGATGCGACGTCGTTCGTCCCGACGGTGCATTTTATGTGTTTCCAAACATTCGCCATTTCGGTCTCGACAGCATGACGTTTGCGACACAGCTGCTCGATGCACAGCACGTGGCCATCGTCCCCGGAAGTGCATTTGGCCCCCATGGAGAAGGATACGTACGCATCTCCTACGCGTGCGCCACAGCAGACTTGCACGAAGCACTCGCACGGCTGTGCGCATGGGCGCGCACGTTATGACGAGAATCGATGTCCTCGATGCGCACGCAAAAAGCGAACGCAAGCGAAGTTTTTTGCACACCGCACCCATACCACATACAACCATCATACACGGATCATGCGCCGATGTCAATCCATATGAATACGATTGCTTATGTATCCATTTCAATCATTTTTGCAAAAAATACGGATAGGATCGCATCAACTCTAACTATCCAAAGAAGTTGCAACGCCCTATGGCATGCGATACACTGCACGTACGAACACAAAGGAGGAAGACCCATGGAGTCGCATACCCTGCACCACACGCACGCAAGCGTACCGGTCGTCATCCCAAGCATCGGTGTCGGGCTATACCAGTGCCCCCCTGGGGAAACGGAACGCATCGTCACGGAAGCACTCGAAGTCGGATACCGCCACTTTGACACCGCCGCTGTGTACCGCAATGAAGCGGCTGTCGGGCGCGCATTGCGCGCATCGGGCTTAAAGCGCAGTGCATATTTTGTCACATCAAAAATTTGGCGCGATGGCTTCGGTCCGCACACAGCGGATCACATCCAGCGCACGATCGAGCAGCTTGGACTCGATTACGCCGACTTATTGCTCGTCCACGCACCACCACAACCCCACGAGCGCCTCAGCACATGGGAAGCGATGATGGAGGCGCAAACAAGTGGGACTACACGATCGATCGGTGTGTCCAATTATGGCAAGCACCACATCGAACAGCTCCGCACACAATGTGGTGTCCTTCCATCGGTCAACCAAATCGAAGTTTCCCCCTACTTGCAGCGCCACGAACTTACGTCGTATTGTGCCCAACACGACGTGCGCATCGTCGCATACAGCCCACTAACACGGGGCAAAAAGCTGGACGATCCGACACTCGTCGCCATTGCCACGGCAACGGAAAAAACACCCGCCCAAGTGCTGCTGCGGTGGGGTCTCCAAAAAGGCTACATCGTCATCCCAAAATCGGTGAACAAACATCGCCTGCAAGAAAACTTCTCCGTCTTTGATTTTCACCTCTCCCAACAACACATGCAACAGCTCGATGCGTGCGATGAAGGTTTGATCACCGGGTGGGATCCGACCGTCTGGGAGTAACCCGAACAGTCGCGCCCTCGGTCAATGATGTGTGGACTCGGACTGTGGCGTATCCCCCGCTCGTGGGCGATACGAAAAATTTTCAATACAATTTTTCCGATCGGGCAAAAGCTCCTTTTGCCCGATCCATACATACAGCCCCATGGAAATGTTTTTTCACACGAAAATCCCGTAAGAAGGTAACTTTATTTTTGCGTATACAATGATATCATGAATTTGCTAAAATACGTACTACTGAGATCAATGAACAGCATTACAGGAAGGAGATGAACAATCGAGTGTTTTTAACTGAATGATCGCATGAAACAAGCACCCTGCAAGCTCTTCTGTTTACCACATTTCTTGGTCATCATAAGCACTGTCCCATATTCTCGGATACTTGATCCCATCCACGCTCATTTGCCTCATTTCTGCCCTTACGATTTTCGCCACTTCTCCCATGATACGGACGCAACGCGTGGAGGAGGTGTTCACGATCCTGTTGCATTGTACGCTTCCATTTTGTATCGTATACACATGAAGATTGGACGGGAAGGTGGTGTTTCTCCATGAAACCAAAATTTCAACTGTCCGTTGAACAAAATGTGTTTTTAGCCAAAAGAAACATTGTCGATTATATTTGGAAAAGTGCGAAAATGGAAGGATTAAAAATCACCTATCCAGAAACACAATCCATTTACAATGGCATGACGGTTCATGGCGTTGCAGTGCCTGATATTTTGATTGTGATCAACTTAAAGCAGGCTTGGCAGTTTGTGTTAGAACATTTGGATTACCCGTTCGATTTGCCATTGATTTCAAAAATTAATCATTGTGTTGGGAACAACAATATCGTATGGAATGCAGGGCACGTCAGAAAAACACCGATTGTGTTTGGGGGAACTTCATGGAAACCAGAGATTCCTGATGAAGAACAGATCAAAGTAAAACTGACAGAAATTCATAAAATGGAAAACCCAACAGAACGTGCCATTACGTTGATGTTGGTTCTCATGCGTACACAAATGTTTACGGACGGAAATAAAAGAACGGCGATGTTGGCAGCAAATCACGCATTGATTGCGTCAGGTGGTGGGATCATTTCCGTACCCGTTGAACAGCACACTGCGTTTTTCGAATTGCTCATCCAATACTATGAAACAAACGAGATGGGAAAAATCAAACAATTTGTGTACGATCATTGTATTGATGGCATGGAATTTGAGCCTGTACAAGAAGTGAAATTCGACTTTCAAAAACGTAAAAATGATCGCAGAGAATGACACATCTTCAACCACAACACAGGGCTGGGACAACGATTCCTGAGAATAATGATGTTGAAAGTAGGTTTTCTTTAGAAAAAACCGTGCGTCCATTCACTAGAAACGTTACACAGCATACTCCTTCTCGTGCGAATCTGACATGTTCTTTCGTGAATAATCATCCGCATACTGAACTTTTACGCGTTGAGGAAACGGCCTATCAAGCGTTTTACAAACTCTAAAGCTTATTGCTGGTTGACCAGCGTTTACAATGCTTGGTATCGCTTCAATAAAAAATTTTTACGCTTTTTTTGAATTGTCCTTTTTAGTTTTTTTATCAACATACTCATGATTTAAAAACTTTCCATCAAAAATATCCGAGGTATTTATTAAGATAATTTTATCCTTATCTCGCTTATGGTTTTGCGAAATGGACTCGACCACATCCCCAACCTTCACCTCCCTGCACCGCGCATATTGCAACACCGCATACCCTGCCTTGATCACATCACGAAACGCTTCACTCAACGCATGCCAATCGAGCACATCGACCCGAAAGGGCAAATTTGACTCTTGAAATGCGTCTTTCACATCCGCCATGGTCAGCAACGGCAATGC
>JAGWXQ010000081.1 GCA_018969805.1 Paenibacillaceae bacterium
GAACGATGCACGATTTGCTGTGCTGCCAGATGGTGGAGTCAAAGAACGCGACATGATCTACAACGGAAACGGGAATTTGATCAACTATGCCAATCGTCCATTGGGCTGGCATATGGGAAATGCGTCTGGTGATCGCACGAATTCAAGGCTTGTGGTTACGAACGGGGTCATGGAATTTACAGATACGCGAGATAATGGGTGGATGTTTACAGACGCGACAGTGAAACCGAATAAAAAGTACGTGCTCAGTGGATTAATTGGCTGCGAAGGGTGCAAATCACAAATCGATGTGCACTTTATAAAAGATAAAACGTCAACAAGAACAATATTCGATCTGCTCGATGACGCACAGCATAACGATTTGCGATCATTTGAAGTGCGCAACATGACCATACCAGAAGGTGTGACGCGCGTACGCATCTTTTTCGTCAAAAAAGCAGGAGGCGGCACGCTTAGGCTCGACAACGTATCGTGGAGGCAAGAAGGTGTCGCGATCGAGGAGCGCATCGCGGTCGATCCTTCGTATGAACTGAAAAATTATAATGCGGAAGATGAAGTGATTTCAGTTGGAAACGGTATACCATTACTCTGGTCAAACGGTAGACCAAAACACTGGTCAGAATGGAAAAGTCAAACAGCAGAGTATGGAGCATGCACGACGACAGATGTGTTGATAGATGATCATGTTTTGTGGGCAATGGAAGGGAAGAGGAGCATAAATATTGAGACGCGCTCATCTGTAGATACGAGTGGAAATGTTCACGTTCATGCTGCATGCTATCAAGATGTTAAAGTCCTTCCGAACAAAACGTATTTGCTGCGCGGCATGCTCAACTGCCACAGGTGTATTGGTTTTTTGGAAGCGGAGCTGTTTTCTCATGAAACAGACGATACGAAGCGCATCGGAGTCGGAGCGTCGGTAGCAACGACGAACCATGAGCTTCCTTATGACGGAACAGAAAAATACTATTCTGTAGTTTTTAAGACACCTGCCAACGCCAAACGTGCACGCATTCATATTATCAAGCATGATTCAAAACCAGATGCAAACAATTATAAGGCGGTGAAGCTTCTTGATTACTTGTTTGCCGACGACATCGCTTTGCAAGAAGTCACAGACTTGCCACTCGGTGCGATCGATTCCGATGCGTTGGGGGGACAAAAGAAGTTTGCCTCTAATACGGCATACGTACCATTGATCGACATCGTTGCAAAAGACGGGTACACGCTCAATAAATCCAATCCATTTACTTGGGATGGGGATCATTTTGAGGTTGGGCCAAGCCACACAAATTATTATTCAGATGCGTTGTTTGCCGACGACATCAGCTTGAAAAAGTGGGGTAATCCAGCAGAATTGGTCAAAAACGGAAATGCAGAAAATGGTACCAATGATTGGATCACGCGCACCAGCACGGGTGCTACAGCGATCCATACAATCAATCGCGATTTTTGGACAATTTCCGACACGGCATCGCTCATGATCGCCACACCATCACAAATTAAAGCGGGTGGAGACCAGCATCACGGAGACTTCTACCAAGATATCGATGTCGATCCGAATCAGACGTACGTGCTCAAAGGAAAGATCAACTGCCACCGCTGTGAAGGGGCATTGTACGTGGAAGAACGCACGGTCACCGGAGGGCTCTTGCGGTCTGGCGCACATGTACAAGACTTCCCGTGGGAAATCATCCGACACCACTGGAAAAACAATAACCCAACAAACTTTGCATCGTTTTTGAACAACGACAAAGCCGTGCGCACAATCAATCGTGTATTTGTCACTTCACCAAGCACAGACAAAGTGCGCATCGTGATCTACAAAGGCAACTCGACAGATTATTTTGCAGAAGGGTTGTTGGTAGCAAAGACACAAGCACCGAAGCAAACTGTCGATGCGCAAATTCGCGTCCCTGTGGCAAAGATCGGCGCATCTGCTTCCGCAGGAGACGTCATCGACACAGAAGCGGGCATGGATGTCGAAATCACGAAGTGGGAAGTGCAAGATGGGGCGACGTGGAACGCGCACACAGGTGCGTTTGCGATCGGGAAGACGTATCGCGTATTGCTCTCCCCAAAGCGCAAAGGGAGCTCGAATATGACGACAAAGGATCGGACGTTGTTTGGGTTGGCAAGTAATTACTTCACTGCAAAAGATATCGATGCAACCAATCCTTGTGATGCGTGCATTACTTCCACCTACTACGACAGTGGGAATAAGCAAATTTGGGTTCGGTTTAAGGCGATTGTGCCACCAAAGGTAGAGGGTGTCAGTGCATCGTGGAAGACGTCTCCGCTGTATGTCGAGATCAAGTGGACCCGCGCTGCAGTTGCAGATCGCTACATCGTGTATCGCGATGGGAATGAAGTTGGTAATCAGAGTTGTAGTTCAAATATATGTTCATATTTAGATACCGGTGCGATACCAGGGCAAACGCACGAGTACTATGTGCTGACAGAAGTAAATGGAACGAAAGGCAATCCAAATGAAGCAGATAAAGTGAACGGAATGAGGACTGGTGCTCCACAAAAACCCACTGGGGCAACGGTGGTTCATAATAGTCCGTCGTCTGAAAACAGATCGCGATCATGTGGACCATTTGGCTGGTTCACTTGTTGGGATTTTTACATTTTAAATTGGTATACTCAAGTATCCTGGACACATGACTGGAATGTGGATCAAACGAAAAGGATGGAGATTGAGGTACAGTATGGTACTTGGGACAATACTATTGGTATAAAAGATCATCAAGGTTGGGTTCTTGTAAGAACGGTAACAGATTCTTCAATTACGACAATTAGTGGGATTCAAACAGACGGGCCGACGTTCCGCTTTAGGATTCGAGCGTGTAATGATGCGATATGTGGTCCTTATCGAAATACGGCGTGGTATGCGCGTACGTGGATTGGTTATTCTATGAACAATCCTAATGCGGGGGATTATTCTGGCACAGAGCAGCTAACAAGTGAAGACAATGAAGACCGGATCAATCACAACTATTATTGCGAGGTATATGGTAACATCATATCAGCTTTACAGGCATGCAGTCCTCCTTCTGATGATACGACTGGCTACGGACCCTCCTACGATAACTTTAACTAACCCCCTTCCCGGGGGTTTTTCTTTATTCGCGCCGTGCGCTGTTTTGTGGTACAATGAGACGGGAAACTGTATTTCCATACATCGATCCTTGGGGAACACCGTCTTTTGCGATCAAGCAAAAGGGAGCGCACTGGATCAATGTGTTCCATAGGGAATCGATTTGGGGTGTAATTGTTCGGATCTTGTGCAACGATACACATAGTACCTTTTTTTGCGGGGGCTTTCGTATAGGAGTTTTGGGAGGTGTCGTGTGTGGGACGCTTTGATGCGCCGGACGTTTCGTACGTCACGGGGTTTGGTGTGGAGGCGTGGCGCGAGCGCTTGGTGGTGGACGGCTTTGCGGCGTACCGTGCGGATCAAGTGCTGTCGTGGGTGTATGGGAAGCGGGTGTCTTCGTATGCAGAGATGACGAATATCCCGCGTGCGGAGCGAGACGTGCTTGCTGTGCGGTATCCGCTTCCCGTCTTAGAGGAGCGTGCGAAGCTGTGTTCGCGAGATGGTACGGTGAAGTGGCTGCTCGGGCTCTCGGACGGGCATGCGATCGAGACGGTGCTCATGCGGCATCGGTACGGATGCAGCGTCTGTGTGACGACGCAAGTGGGCTGTCGCATCGGGTGTACGTTTTGCGCATCGACGATCGGTGGCTTGCAGCGCAATTTGGGTGCGGGGGAAATCGTCGCCCAAGTGCTGCACGTGCAGCGGATGCTGGACGAGACGAAGGAGCGCGTATCGAGCATCGTCGTGATGGGGTCGGGGGAGCCGTTTGAAAACTTTGATGCGCTGGTGACGTTTTTGTCGATCATGACGCATGCGGACGGGATGGCGATCGGTGCGCGGCACATCACGGTGTCTACGAGTGGCATCGTACCGCGGATGATCGATTTTGCCCGTCTGCGGTCGCAAGTGACGCTGGCACTGTCGCTGCACGCACCGGATGATGCACTGCGCACACAGCTCATGCCGATCAATCGGGCGTATCCGCTGGCAGACGTCATGGATGCGGCGAAGTATTACATCGCACATACAGGAAGGCGGCTGACGATCGAGTACGCTTTGATGCGCGACGTCAACGATCGTGTGGCGCATGCGGAAGCACTGGCGCAGCTGCTCAAGGGGATGCTCGTGCACGTAAACCTCATTCCGGTCAACACGGTGCGCGAGCGGGCGTATGAGCGGACACCTGTTGCCGACGTACAGGCGTTTGTCGCGGTATTGCGCCGCCGAGGCATCAACACGACGGTGCGCCGTGAGCAAGGGCACGACATCGCTGCTGCGTGTGGGCAGCTGCGCGCGTCGGTGCTTGCATCGGGTGCGGTGCGCGATGCGGTGGCAGAGTGAGGGGGATGCGCCCCCGTCTGCTTCCTCTTGAAGAAACGTTTTGTTGGTCACGCACAAAGTGGTCTTCCAAAACCCACTGAGTGGGGAACGGGGTTGGATTAATGGGGTGTTTCCCTGGATGTGGCCATCTATTTCCCGCGCTTCGTTTTGGAAATCGTGATCGCCCCGCCTTTGTGTGGGTTTTTTTCATGTTCGCGTGTTGTCTTTTTTTGTGCTACAATCATACAAGGTGTGTTTGTCTTGTGCAACAATCCTTGTGGGTGGTTGTCTGTTTGCAATTGCGGGGGATGACGAACGATTCCACTACCCTTTTCTGATGGTGCGTTGGGGTGGGAGATGGGTTTGGCCGTGGATGGATGTGAGGTCGTATTGCGTCACCGAGGCATCGACGCATGCGGTGTGCGGGGCGTGGCGTTGGCGATATGCGAAATGGAGTGAGATCATGCTTGCGACGGGGATGAAGTCCGATGTGGGGATGCGTCGAAGACGAAACGAAGACAGCATCGGGGTGTATCGTCATCCTGAATCGGATATGGTATTGGCTGCGGTAGCGGATGGATTAGGTGGGCACTTGGGTGGAAAAGTTGCGAGCATGACGGTGCTGACGAAGGTGTATGCGGAAGTGATGCAGTGGGTCGTCGATGGTGCGTGCGATGATGCACAGTGGCGTGTGTGGGAGACGAGGTTGCGCACGTTTTTGATCGATTTGAGCAATGAGCTGTATGATCGTGCGCAGCGCGCCCATGTCGTGCGTGGGATGGGGACGACGCTGACGCTGGCATGGGCAAACGCAGAGCGGGTCTGTTTTGCGCATTCGGGGGATTCGCGGGCGTACATGTTGCGCGGGGGGATGTTGCGCCCGCTCACCGACGACCATACGGATGCGTACAAGCCGGTGCGTGCGGGTGTCGCATCGCGGCGCGTATTGCGCTATCGCAGTGAAGGCCATCTGCTCAACGATTGCTTGTGTGCGATGAAAAATCCGGTCGTCGATACGTGGACACTGCCATGGAGTGCGGGCGATCGCCTAATGCTGTGCAGTGACGGGCTGACGACGATGCTGTACGAAGATCAGATTGAGGACATCTTGCGTGACGTGCGCGTTCCCCAGCAATGCGCACAATGGCTTGTCGAAGCAGCAAACCGTGTCGGTGGTTTCGACAACATTTCCGTGGCGATCATCGACAACGTACCGGTGTCCTCAGAGAGGGATTGACGCATGATGCACAACGTGGCCGAGCGGTATGACGTGCTGTCTCCCATCGGTACGGGAGGCACGGCAGTCGTGTACAAGGCACTCGATAAAGTGCTCAATCGATTTGTAGCGATCAAGATGCTGCGCACAGAACACGCGCACGATACTGATTTTCTCCAACGATTTCGTAAAGAAGCGCAATCGGTCGCAGCGATGCAGCATCCGCATATCGTCGCGGTGCACGATGTCGGGGAGCACAAAGGGCGGCCGTACATTGTCATGGAGTATGTCGATGGCGAGACGCTGCACGACCGCATTGAGCGCAGCGGTGCGCTTCCTATTGCGGAGGCGGTGGCGATTGCGCGGCGGGTTGCAGAAGCGCTGGTGTACGCACATGAGCGAGGCATTATTCATCGGGACATTAAGCCACACAACATTTTGCTTGGCACGCAAGGAGCAATCAAGGTGACCGACTTTGGCATCGCACGCGATGTGTCGTCGGTGACGATTACGCAAGTCGGTGCGCTGATGGGTTCGGTGCACTACTTTTCGCCCGAGCATGCGCGGGGGTATGCCGTCGGCAAACCTGCGGATGTGTACTCGCTTGGGGTCGTGCTGTACCAGATGATTACTGGAAAACTTCCGTTTCAAGGAGAAAGTCCGGTCGGGGTGGCTTTGATGCACTTGCAGCATCCACTCATTCCCCCGCGCACGCTCGTGCGCACGATACCGCAAAGCGTGGAAAACATCGTCATGCGTGCGTTGCGCAAATCGATCGATGAGCGGTATGCGTCGATATCCGATATGCTTGCCGACTTGCACGTGTGCTTATTGCCTTCGCGCATGGAGGAAACACCGTTGTCATGGACGGAAGACGACGATATGGTGACGCGTCAAGTGCCGGCACTCGCCATTCCACAGACGTGGGAGGAACCAAAAAAACAACGACGTCGCAAGGGATGGGTCATCGTCGTGCTTGCGTTGTTTGTGGCGACGGCGGGAGTGTGGGCGGGATGGAGTGCGCTGAGCGGGACACCCAGTACGGTGCTCGTGCCGATCGTCCGAGGTTTGCCTATGGAACGTGCGATCGCAGAGCTGCAGCAAGCGGGACTTGTCGTTTCGATGCCGGTAACGATGGATTTTAGCCGCAAAGTTCCAGAAAATTATGTGATTTCTCAGACGCTCGCTGGCGAGCAAGCGAAGCGAGCTACCCCGATCGAGCTGACCGTTTCTAAAGGCATCCAACGCATTTCTGTACCGGATTTTGTAGGTAAGTCGGAAGAAGAAGTGATCACACAACTGGACGCGCTCGGTGTCGCAACGGCGCGCATCGATTGGGTGCGGGAATACGACGGTGCGCCCAAAGGGC